>CBFDVE010000179.1:0-5600 GCA_965613205.1 uncultured Rhodospirillaceae bacterium | reverse complement strand
ATTCCAAGGCGGCCGGCCAAAACTAAAAGGATCGCCGATATCGACGATCCAGGGTAAATCCGGGTGGGCCGTCTTTACCGCCTTGCCGACCAGGTGTCCGGTATATGGGGTCGATGTGCTGATGACGGCATCAAACAAAATTTCCGAACTCAGCTTCAAGGACTTGGAACGGGCCGGGAAAAACCACGGACAGTTGCTGTCCGGCCAATAAATTTTCTTCCAGGTGATGTCATGGAGCGCTTTGAGCAAGCCGCCATAGCCGGCAAGCGGAGCGCCGCCGGAGGGGGCCTCCGCGCTCCGCTTGCCGGCGCTCTCAAGCCGTAATCGCAGATTTTCGGCGACCGCGCCGCCGACCCGGTGGACGCAAACGCCGTTCAGCTCCTCTTTCCGGCGCGCCCCTTGCTTGCAGGCGCTGATTACGTGCACCGTATTGCCCAGGCTCGCCCAGTATTCCGCAATGGCCGACCACCGGTAAGCCCTGGGTCCCTGGTCGGGCGGGTAGCAATAGCAGATGATCAGAACCTTCAAGAGGTCGCCTCTATTATTTCCCGCGACCCGCAACCGGGATCATTCGGCGATAAATTCGTTCCACCACATGGCGAAGTTGAGCAGATACCAAACCTGTTTGGCGGGGCCGTTTTTGATCACTTTATCGACCCCGTCCGGGTCGAAAAAATCGGTCTCGGCGCAAAAAGTCCGTAGCGTCCGCCGCGCTTCCTCGCCCAGACGGCCGATCGCCCAGTCCTCGATGGGCACGGCGAAGCCTTGCTTTTTGCGGTCGATGATAACGTCCGGAATCAGTCCGCGCACGGCCTTCTTGAGGATATACTTCAGCACGCCGCCGCGGGTTTTTGTCGACGGCGGAATGGCGAGCGCCCGGCGGACGAAGAGGTGATCGAGAAACGGCACGCGGGCCTCGATGCCGGTCGCCATGCTCATTTTGTCGACCCGCATGAGAAGAAGTTCCGGCAGGCGCAGGTTGAGGTCAACATAGGTCATCCAGTTGAGCGGAGATTTATCCAGGGCGTTCCGCTCGAAGCGGGCGCGGATAGGGGCCAGGGCTTCCCACGAACTGCGGCCGGCGAATTTTTGCCGCAGCCTGGGCGACAGCACCCGCCACTTGGCGGTTTCCGGAAAGGCCTCGGCGCCACCCTGAAATATCGGCTGGCCGAGTGAACCCCGGCGCAGAAATTCCGTATAAAGGCGATCGCCCAGGCCAATACCGCGGAGGCCGGCAAGGCCGAGTCTCTTGAGCCACCGGGGCACCGGCAACGCGTTGGCCTTCTCCAGTTGCAGGAAAATTTTCCAGCTTCGGTAACCCCAGAACAACTCATCGGCACCCTCGCCGACCTGGCACACGGTGACACCGTTGTCCCGCGCCAGTTTCGATACGAAATAAACCGGTACGCATACCGGATCGGCAATGGGTTCGTCTTGATGGGCGATCATCCGAGGCAGGAAATCCAGCAAATCCTGTTCGCTGATCAGGTATTCGTGGTGCTCGGCACCGACCTGTTCGGCGATCATGCGGGCAAAGGGCAATTCATCGGCGACGCTGCCCTGGCTGCCTTCGTAGCCAATGGAAAACGTCTTGACCGGGGTGTCTTCACCCCTGGAAAAAAGCGCCGTGTTGGCGCTGGAATCGACCCCGCCGGACAGAAATACGCCCATCGGTACATCGCCGACCTTGCGATAGCGCACGGCCTCTTCCAGGCCAGCCAGAATGTCACGGGCCAGTTCGTCATCGCTCTTGCCGGTCTGCATTTCGACCCCGTCCCAGGCATCCCACCAGCGTTCGGTTGTCGTCGTGCCATCCACATCGAAGCGGGTCCAGGTGGCGGCCTCCATCTTGTCGATGCCTTTAAACAAGGTCATGGGGGCGGGGGTGGTCAGGAACGACAGGTAATGGAAAAAGGCTTCTTCGTTGACCGCGCGGGGCCGCTCAGGCCCGGCCAGAATGGCCTTGATCTCGGACGCAAAAACCACACCCCGTTTATCGAGCGCATAATACAACGGCTTGATGCCGATGCGGTCGCGGATCAGCCACAGGGATTGATCGCGGGCATCCCAAATAGCCATGGCGAACATGCCGCGAAACTTTTTCAGGCAACCAATACCCCATTCAGCAAAGGCCTGCAAAACGACTTCCGTATCGGAATGATCGGTCTGCCACTGGGTCCGGCCCAGGGCGATCAATTCGCTGCGCAGTTCCGCGTGATTGTAGATTTCGCCGTTGAAGACAATGCTGAGGGACCCGTCGGCCAGGCTCATGGGCTGCAAGGCGGCGTCCGATAAATCGATAATGGCCAGGCGGCGATGGCCGAAACCTACGCGGGCGTCTTCGTCGACCCACACCCCGGCCCCGTCCGGGCCCCGGTGAACCATGGTGTCGCGCATGGCGATCAGGGTGGGCTCATCGACCGGCCAGGACCGGGGCGCAAAAGACAGTATTCCGGCGATGCCGCACATGGTCTTACTTTGTTACCTCGACGGCGCTGAAGAAACCCCAGCGGTCGGGCAGCCACTGGGTCAGCAGGGCGGGCAGGCGGTGGGTGTCGGAATGGCACAGGATCGACCAGGCGCGGACGCTGGAATAGGCCCCGAACAGGGTTTCAATTTCCCGGATGGAATAGACCTTGGTGCCGACGCTTTCGATGTGGTTCCAGGCGATATCGTCGAAACTGCGCCACGGTTTTCCGGCCAGCAAACCGTGCCGCAGCCACAGCCTGGCCACGGCCACAGACCGGCGATTGTACAACATGCCGACGAACGTGCCGCCGGGTTTCAGGACCCGGTGAATTTCGCCGATGATCCGTTGCGGTTTTTCCGAATGATGAATCACCCCCCAGGAATAAACCAGATCGAGACTCTCATCTTCGAACGGCAGCACTTCCGCGTCCATGTGGCGCAGGTCGGATTTAAAACCGTACAGGTCGAGATGTTTGCCTGCGGTTTCAATCGCCGCTGCGGTCAGATCGACCCCGTGGCAGACGCACCCGGCCCTGGCCCATTGCAAATGGTCGGTACCGGCGCCGACGCCAATCTCCAGCATCTCTTTACCCTGGTGCCGGGTGAACTGGGCGACGGAATGAATGTAGGGCTCCAATTGATAGCGGCTTTGTTCGACCCGGCGGAACCATTCGGGGCTGTGCCTGGTCAAGTCGCCCGTGTGTTCGCTGCCGGTGCCGCAGGTTTTCTGCTGCCAGTAATTCTGCACTTGCGTGTTCAGGGGCTGGGTCATATTTGGGTCTCCACGGCGAAGGCAATTTGCATGGCTTGTTGTTGTTGCCAGAACGGAATCGGCCACGCGCCGCCACCACGAATAGCCTCGGCAAACGCGCGTCGTTCGGCCAAATGGCCCTTGTCGGCGCCATAATCGTCGATCTGCAAGACCTGACCATCGCAGAAAACATCCAGTTGTTCCTTAGGGTGCGATTTATCGCCCAGCGCCGTATAGGTCAGGCTGGCGACCGAGCCGCAGTCAAAGGTCAGGGTGGCGACGAAATTATCATCGGCCCGGTAGAAGTCTGTTTTTGGCCGGATGGCGCGGGCGGAAACATCGACGATCCTGCTGCCGGTCAGGTAGGTGAACAGGTCATAAATATGACAGGCCTCGCCGATGTTGCGGCCACCACCTGTGGGGCCGTGCACCCAGTTGTCAGACGGGATATGCCCGGCGTTCATGCGGTAATTCAAGATCGCCGGATTGCCGCGTCCGGTCAGGGCCTTGGCGATCTTGCCAGCGGCGGGCGAAAAGCGCCGGTTGAATCCGGTCAGCAACAGGGGCGCATTCTGTTCGCCAAGGCCTTCGTAGAAATCGGCGATGGCGTCCAGTTCACTTTGCGTCAGGGCCAGGGGTTTTTCCACCAGCACATGTTTGCCCGCCTGCAAGGCCCGCAGGGTCATGTCGCCATGTACATCATGGGGCGCACCAATCAGGATCGCGTCCACTTCGTCATCGGCCAACAGCTCGTCATAGTCGGTGGTGGCGTAATCGGCGGAAAACTGTTTCGCCGTGGCCGTGGCGTTGTGACCGGTGCGGCTCATGACCGCCCGCAGTCGATACAGATCGCCGAGTTTTTCAAGATTGGGCAAATGCAGATTACGAACAAAATTCCCGGCCCCGGCCACGGCCAGCCTAAGCCGGTCGCCGGCCGCGGCTTTGTTGACAACGAGATCGATGCGACGGCGGGGCGGTGTGGGGTCTGACGGGTAGGACAGCAGGGCGATCAGGGGGCGGTCAGTGGAATCGAGAGAGGCGAAGGCGTGGGGGGCATTGTCCAGAGACCAGGTTTTCGAAATCAAGGGCGCAACATCGACCCGCCCGGCGGCCAGCAAGTCCACATAAGCGGCCATGTTGCGATTTTCGGTCCAGCGCACGTAGCCGATGGGATAATCCAGCCCGTCTTGCTCGTAGGCCGGGTCGTAACGGCCCGGTCCGTAAGATGTGGAAACCCGGAAATCCAGTTCCTTGACGTAAATATCGGCCCGCTGCAAATCCAGGCCGACATCGCCGACCAGCACCAGCCAAGTGACCAGCATGAGCAGCGTGTCCGCGAACTGGAACAGGTGTCCACCGCCCCAGAACAGGCGCCCGAAGTACTCGCGTCCCGTTTTCACGTCCGGCAGGCCATGGTAGGCGATGATCAGGGTAAACATCGCCATTGCAACGGCGATGGCGGCACAATAGGCGCCGAAACGCAACACACCGCCACGGTGCGCCGACGTCATCAGTCCGGGACCGAGTACCAGAGTACGCAACACCATGAGTGCAGAGCCCGCGGCGAACAATCCCAGCCCGGTGAGGAACACCGGTCCGTCCAGCACGGGGATGTAGTTGCTCATGAGCGGGTGGCCGGCACCCAGCAACAACGCCGCCACCATCCCCAGCGCCCCCGTCACGGAAAAACCCAGTGCGGTCCAACCGAGGCGCGGCAGGCGGGTATCGCCCAGCAGGCTCCACAGCACCCCTGCCAGGGACAAGAACCAGACCAGCACGGCGAGATCCACATGCAGCACCAAGGTCGCGGGAAACAGCTCCCGGCGATGAAACAGATCCCGCAGGTAGGGCGTGCGCAACATCACCAGCAACACCGCGAACAGACTGGAGATCCCCAGCGCGCAAAGGCCGAGCAACAGCCAGCCGATGGCGAGACGGCGTGGCAGACCGTCGACCACGGGGAGACTGGTGTCCGGGCTCGCCATGGCGTCAGATCGCACCCTGATGTGGAACCTTGGAGATGAAGGGCACACCGAAGAAGGTCAGGAAGGCCAACACGAATACCGTCAGGATCAGGACCGCGCCGCGTCGCGGTGCGGGTTTCAGAGTGGCCCGCAGATGCAGGGCAAAGGCCAACACCACCCACGTAATGAAGGACCAAGTCTCGAGCGGGTCCCAGGACCAGTAACGTCCCCAAGCATTCTGAGCCCAAATGGCGCCCGCGATCAACATGAGAGTCTCGAAGATAAAACCCAAGGCCATGAACCGGTAGGCCAAGTCGTCGAGGCGGCGGTCATCCGGCAGCCGACTCGTTCAGTCTTTCCCGTGGCACCCGTTTTCAACCTTTTATGGTCGAACGCCAACGCGCCGATGCCCTGCG
>CBFDVE010000178.1:0-5602 GCA_965613205.1 uncultured Rhodospirillaceae bacterium | reverse complement strand
GATGAGGTTTTTGCTAGTGATTGGGATGTTATTGAATTGCATCAACCGATAATCCTGTTTGAACCGTTTGACGGAATTCGGTCCAATGTAGCGATCGAATTGGCGCTGCGTGGATATATGATCATGGAAGCTGCAGGTCCGCGTGCGACACCTGATGTGGAATGCGAAAATTTCCTCGCTATTCCAAAGCACCACCAGGAAAAAATGGAGTTATTCGACAAGAGCTGGCGTATTCAATTGGATCTTTGGCTTGATGGTTAAGTTATTCCACAGAGGTTGTTGGTCTTGGCTGCTATGAGTGGCATCGCAACGCGGTCTGAGGCCCGTGTTGTCGAACGAAAAATTAGGCGACACCAACTACCATTCGTCGCATTTAGGCAAATTCAAACCCTTAAAACAAATTAGTGCGGCTGGCTTCAGGTCGCTATCATTGCAACAGACTTGGAACGGGGCCTTGGGTCGGAAAAACGGTTATGTCTGGAAATATTCGCGCCTACATCGTTGTCTTTGTTTTAAGTGCTGCGGCTCTTTTTTTGGTCGGCCGATGGAACAATGTACTCGAAAACAAAAAGCATTTCAGTCGGTGGGTGAGCTATTGGATTGTGGTCACCAGCGCGGCATTTCTGGCTCATAATTACTGGGTTTTCACACTGATCCTGGTAATATTGTTTCTGGTCGTGGTACCAAAAAATCCGGATTTTCGCCTTCCGGTATATTTTTTATTGCTGCCCGCAGCTCCGCTCTTGGCATCTGAAATTCCAGGATTTGGCGGGATCAGGTTTTTGTTCGAGTTGACCTACCCCAGGCTACTCGCCCTTTGCATGCTTCTGCCTCTCTTGTCCTCGGCACAGCGAAAGAAGAATGAGTCCGGAATAAAGCCGTATTACCCAACCGACAAATATGTTGTGGCTTATATACTGCTATCGTTTGTCTTGAGTTTTCGGAATACGACATTTACCGGCGGTTTGCGGGAAGGATTTTATTTGCTGGTCGATATCTATATTCCCTATTTTGCGATC
This sequence comes from uncultured Rhodospirillaceae bacterium, assembly GCA_965613205.1. Taxonomy (GTDB): domain Bacteria; phylum Pseudomonadota; class Alphaproteobacteria; order Rhodospirillales; family JABHCV01; genus CAZZKE01. Next base: position 4,583 of record CBFDVE010000178.1, on the reverse strand, counting down.
AGCAGATACGTCCGAACTCTTGAGAATTTCAAGGCGGTGATGTTGGCGTTAGCCACATCGGCGTTTGTGTTGTCGATAATTGCCTGGTTTGAAGCGGCCAAGTACTGGTTATTGTACAGGGAAATTGAAGGGGTATTGGGGACGAAGAGCCTGCAATATTCGTCATATATGCGGCGTGCTGGTTCATTGCGCGTGACCACTGTTTTCTTTGGTCCGATTGTCTTCGGCTATTTTCTTGTTATCGGACTTGGAGCCTTAAGTTTTCTAAAATCGTATATTCCGGGCGTTCGGTTCAAAATGTGGGGCGGGGCGATTCTGGTTGCACTCATTGCTACGGTATCCCGCGGGCCGTGGGTCGGGTTTGCTGCTTTTGTCCTGATTTATTCATTATTTAGTGCGAACAAGGTACGAGCGTTGACGGTTGTTACTGCCGCTGCGGTGTTTGGAATTTTGTTGTTGTCTGTGGTGCCAGGAGGCGAAAAATTTATCTCTGTTCTGCCTTTGATTGGCGACGCTAGCGAGGCTGCTGACACCATTTCCTACCGGGAACAATTGTTCAACAACGGCATTGAATTGATTCGTCGCAATCCTTTCTTCGGGTCAACAAATTTTCGGCAAAGTGAAGAATTAGCGTCTTCGCAGCAGAATTCCGGGTTTGTCGATATTGTCAATTCATACCTGAAAATAGCTTTTTCAATTGGCCTGGTTGGTTTGGGATTGTTTGCCGCGATGTTCGTGACCTTAATATTGAATATCCGAAAATCTATGCTTCGTGGCCGGGCTATCAGTGCAGAGCATGGCTTGTTGGGGCAAAGCCTGCTAGCTATTCTTGTCGCAATTCTGGTTATTATAGGGACCGTCAGCAGTATCGATTTTATCCCAATCTATTATTGGGCGCTGACCGGTCTCGGAGCGGCATACGTCAATATGATCCACAATTTGGCGGTAAAATCTTCAGTCGATGCCAAGCAGATGCTGCGCCGACAGCCAGACAAGGTGATATCTTAGAAACGACACACTTTAGAAACAACAAACGAGGAAAAAATTGAATGCTGTTTTTTGTGATCTCCAAGGCCGACTTTTTAAAGGGCTTTCTTCCGAAACGAACCGTCATCACCGCAATGTCGATCGCCGTATTTTCGGTGTTTCTTTTTGTCAGCGGACCGGCTCGCGCCCAGCAGGAGATGCAAAACGGGCCAAATGTTTTTGAGATGTCGACATTGTATCAGCTACGCCAGGGCGCGATGCTTATGGTGCGCCAGGGACAACTTGAAAAGGCGACCAAATTACTGCGCCGAATAATTGACAGTTTCCCGCAAATGGCCAGCAACCATTATTTTCTGGCCACCGTTATGGTCCGGCAAAACAAGCTTGATACAGCATTCGACAGACTGACGATTGCGATCCGGCGGGGATTTTCCAATACTAATTTATTGCAATCCGACCCTGCCCTCGAACCACTCCGGCGGCAGAAAAGATTTCGCTCGCTGCTTGAAATGATAGATGGCAACACGGGCACCGCAGCTGGCAAAAGTGTACGTAAGGTTTCTCCGGCAAAGGTTGTTGAAAGAACCGCCCGAGTGACGGAGCAGAACACCCTATGGGATCCCAAATACAATATTTTGAAAAGCTTGTTTCAATTTGACAAGGACGGTTCAGAGCAGCTCGAAGTCCAGAGCGGCGCCGGCGCCATCAAAGAGCTGAATGACTGGTATTCCAAGGGGCTGGCGGCGGGCAATCTGGGTGACCTTTATGACAATCACGACCGTAATCACTCCTACTTGCCGACGGCATTTTTCCCTCAGCTAACATATGTGAAATATGGATCAACGGCGCGAAAAGCGGGTGTCGATTACGGCCTCAATACAAAAATGTTTTTCAATGCAATTACGGTCGGAAATTCTTCGACCGTGGCCGATGGTCGCAGCCAGGCCAGGCATGGCCTGACCCTGCCCGGCATTCCCGAAATACTTTTTCTGCAATATGCCAACAATCACATATACATCTATCCTGGGCACCAGGATTATGACGCCAAGCGGGGAGATCGGATGCCGGCCAATACGCCTTACATCCTTAATTCCAAGGGAGCATCAAGTTCCGACAGACCTTTTATCCGCGCTGTACTAAGCATTTTGGCCGCCTTCAAGCCGGAAGTGAAAAATTACCTGCGGAAAAGTCGCCTTGTTATGCCGACAGTCCAAATGGTTCTTCGGCGCGGAATGAGCCCGGTAAAAACGATTGCCGATTATCTAAGCGCCAAGGCGCACCCGGTCGTCTTCGCGGCAGAAAATATTGATTTGACCAGGATGGTCAGAATGGCAAACCGGCTCGAAATCGAAGATATTCTGCCTATGGTTCGCCTGAAAGTTCTTGAAGAAAGCGGTCCAAAACCGGGGATAGACAGTTTTACCACCGGATTATCTGAAATCCTGTTCAATACACCAAGTGCGATAGCAAGGGTCGTGCGGGCGTCCGCATACGAAAAACGGATGGTGGTTCGTATCGAAAAATCGGCCTTAACGGACGGCAAGAATCTGACATATCACTGGGTCGTTCTGAGTGGAGATTCCGATCGCATTAAAATAAAGCCGCGTAACAATGAAGCGAGCGAAGTTGAATTGCTCATTCCCTGGCATGAAAGACGCCCCGTAGTGGGAGCTCCGGAAATGATGACCGACAGGGTTGATATCGGTGTTTTTGTAAGTCGTGGTAATAATTTTTCGGCGCCTGCCTTCATTAGTTTTCTATACCCAGCCAATCAACGCAGGGAGTACAACGCGCAAGGTCAGATATTAAGCATTGACCACAACGATCCGAAAATAGCGAAGCGCTACCAGGAACCTCGTTTGATTGTGCGGCGAGACTGGAAAGATATTTACAAGTATGACAGCAATTCGAAATTGATCGGTTGGCAACGTAGACGCAATAAGTGGATTAGTAATTTCACTCGCGACGGCGCAAAAATCACTCAATGGGATGAACTGGATCGACCAACCCAAGCACGAGCCGTCGATTACAATCTTGAGTTTTCACAAAAGAATTCACTGACGATGACTGAGAAGGCTGGCAGGAATGTCCTTAAATACCGGTACGAAAATGACCAGGACTTGATCGGTCAGGTTATCCGGGACTGATTCAAATAACTGCTCTGATCCGCTCATATGAACGGCATGTTCATGAAGAGAAGTTTTACCATTTGATATTTGCCATTCTGTGAACCAACTCAAGCAGAGTGGTGCAAACTAAATTAAAAGGGTGCCCTCTATCGGTCCATATTTGACGGAACCACCATTGATAGGCGTAAATGTTAAAGTATGATCCGACCTCTGTTTCAGTCTGTTGTGATTTGTATAAAATCGCAGGATAGACTGTCTTTTGTTAAATCAAAGGTCAATATGTTTTCATTGTTCAATTGGAAACCCAAGGCATCGAGAATTTGCCGTGCTGGCGTGTTACGCTCCGTTTGAACAAATTGAACGTTGACTTTTTTAACGGCTACGCTGGTATCATAACCCACCAAATATGAGAACAAAGCTTGTTCAATAAACTTGCCCTGAACGCGGCACGATAGCATTAGATCTTTAATATCAAGGACAGTTTCTTTTCTTTCCGCAACACAAAAACCGACAACGCCATAAGACCCGAATTTATCGCTGCAGGAGACAACCCATTTCTCTAGATCAGAATTATCGATGATTTCACGAATTTGGTTGCGATCGTATTTACGTCCGGAAAAATTAAGCTGGTTTGTTCGTTGCACCAATTCTAGCACTCGGTCAAAATTTTCTTCTTTGAAGACCAGAATATTGAGCAAAATTTCGCAAGATTTCAAGAACCCAAAATAGTCATTGCCGAACGTACCTTGGTGCAAAACGCGGACTTTTGCATCTTGGTAAAATTTTCTGCGCTGTGATGCTTCAGAGCTCGAAGTTCCTTGAAGCCGGGGTCGATCGGCTAAATCACCGAGTTCGTCCACATGGACACATTCTACATTGGATAAAGCTGATTGCACTTCACTCAACTCGGCAGGATTGTCATCAATAAATACAAAAGTATTCAGTCCAATGTTCAAATCTTCCGCTATCTCGCGAATATTTTGCGATTTGGGAAGCCAATTAATTTTAGGGAAAAGAAAATACTCTGCCAGTCCAAATTTTTCCAATACTTTCCATGCATGATCATGTGAGTTTTTGCTCGCGATACTCAGCAAAATTCCTCTTTTGTCCAAATTTTCAATTAGCTCTTTTACACCATGTCGCAGCGTCACGTCCCCTTGTTCCAAAATGACACCATCCCACAAGGTGTTGTCCAAATCGAATACAACACATTTCGCATCCACAAGGATAGACTCATCGGTGTTTTGAACTTGATGACCAAATTTACTGGGATCGGACAGCTTTACAAAATCCAACATCAAGAACACTAACTGAAGATCAGTGGTATCATCAGGCGTCAAAGAAATATCGAAAGCGAGAGAAGATTCAACGACACTACCGAAATTGCTCCAAGGAATGAGACGACGAAAATGTCCTGGAGGCACAGCTAGTCTTTCTGAAAAAGGTTTTGGTAACTGATTTATCGGA
>CBFDVE010000177.1:0-5611 GCA_965613205.1 uncultured Rhodospirillaceae bacterium | reverse complement strand
GAACCCATCTACCCCATCAGAATGGTTCAGAATATCCCGGAAGTGCTCTAGGCCTTGCGTTTGCTGCGCCATGTTTTGACGAACGCCGCCAGTTGTATTGCCATAACGGCCGTGACAAATGCGGCGAATGGCATTTGCGCCCAATTGGGTTCGGGTACCCGGCGGTGAAAATCCTGAAAGTGCAGGTACAGGAAATAGGCCGTGTGGATGCCGATCAGCATCCATAAAACATAAGCCCCCTGTTGCAGAAACTTCCAGATCGCCCCGCCCAGCAATCGCTGACTCCAGTCATTGGAGGTCAAAGCAAGGGCCAGGCCATAAACAAGCGCGACGATGCCGATCACATTGGCCAGTCCGAAGCCATGCAGCGCCATGACATAGATGCCTGTCTGGGGATTCAATTGGTACCCGAACAGGCGAATCAAATCCCACTCGACCCAGCCATCAAGAATGATCACCGTGTGAATGATCGCCAGCATGACACCGTAGATGCCGAATTCCCGACGCCAGGGGATGGCCACCCGAAACCCCGGCCACAGGCGGGCCAGCGGACCGATGGCCATGGATATGGCGATCAGCAGAACACTGACATCGCCGATGGCCCGGTTCCAGCGATGCATTTCGGACCATTGCTGGCGGGATTCCAGAAAACCATAGACCGCCAGACCGGCGATCAGCAGCACCAGCATATGGCGGGATTTCCAGCCGATCCTGCCGATCTTGAATGAACCGAACGGTCCGGTTGATGGTCGTTCTTTGTCGCTCATATTTTCCCGTTCTCTACATAAAACCAATGGGGTAGATTCAGATGGCGACAATTATGAAAGACAATTTGGCTAAATTGTGGCCGATTTCAGTTTTATCCCCGCACATGAAGTGACCGAAACCTTCTGTTAATGCCATTGCGATCATGCTACCTGAGTGATCCCGACCGTGAGATTCTTAAATATAATGTCATATCGATTGCTATTGATCATCCTGGCGCTGGTTCCATGGGCGACCGGAACGATCCATGCCGGGGCCGTTAAATCAGAAAAACCCGGCAACCTCGCGTTCTTCACCGACAGTCAGAAAAACGCCAAAAGACTGGCGGCGCTCAACATTTACCCGCCCCGGTACCAACAACCGAATATCTATGCCAACGCCCTGCCGAAGCAAAAATACAAGGGATTTACCCTGATTGGCGGTATCTTCAAGGGGGCCAATCATCCCGATAATGCCACTTTTTTTGCCAAGATAAAGCAATCGATTGATCTTATTGAGCGAAGTTCCCCGAAAATATACGCTTTAATGGGGGGGATTAACCCAAATGGCCGTCGGGTGATCGCCTATTCCGGTCGCACCGGCCCGGCGTCGTTTGTCGCCTGGAAGCGGGATTATATTGTTAACATCACGGCGGCCAACCTGGATGAAGACCCGGCGTTCGAAAATTCGAAATACACCTTGTCGGCGACTCTGGTTCACGAAATGGTCGGCCACGGGCGGCAACAAAGCGATGGCCGGGTTTGGGCCATGTATGACTGGTGCGGTAAATCCGGCGGCCGCATCGATGGCGTTGTCTGGCAGCCCGACCTGAAAAAAAACGACAGCGGCCTGGTCGAATACGAAGCCAACTTGTATGCCCGCTGGTTCCTGGAAACCGTGCGCGGCACCTACCCGAACCTGAACGAAGTGCCGATCAGGCGTTATGTTAAAATCGTCCGGACCATGCAAAAACGGTTCCCGGACTGGTACGACGAAAGCAAGAAATCGGTCGTTCTGTTGGCTGAATTCGAAGGCCATTTCAGGAAGGTCTGCCCCGGATTGTCCTATACGCCCCATCCGGCTTGAAACATGTTAACCACGACCACCCGCGCCACCCTGATCGGCGCCAGCGCGGTAATCATGTGGGCGACGCTGGCTCTGCTGACCACCCTCAGCGGAAAAATTCCACCCTTTCAGTTAGTCGCCATGTCATTTTCCATGGCCTTTGCCCTGGCCCTGATCAAGTGGCTATGGAGGGGCGAGCCAGTGATCCGGAAACTCAAACTACCGGCCCCGGTCTGGCTGCTTGGCGTCGCCGGACTGTTCGGCTACCATTTTTTTTACTTTTTCGCCCTGCGCAACGCGCCGCCGATTGAAGCCGGATTGATCGCCTATTTGTGGCCCCTGTTGATTGTCCTGGCTTCCGCCCTGTTGCCGGGCCAACAATTGCGCTGGTGGCATATTCTGGGAGCCTTGCTGGGACTGGGCGGCACGGTCGTATTGGTTTTGGGAAATAACGACGGTGGTCGCCTGAGCGGGTTCAAATCCGACTACTGGCTGGGCTACCTGATGGCATTGGCCGGTGCCTTGACCTGGACCGCCTATTCCGTGCTGTCGAGAAAATTGGCCCATATGTCGAGCGACACCGTTGGCGCTTTTTGCGGCGGCACCGCGATCCTGGCCACCCTGGCCCATCTGGCTTTCGAAACCACGGTGTGGCCCAGTGGTGGCCAGTGGCTGGCCGTGCTGGGCCTGGGCCTGGGCCCGGTCGGGGTTGCCTTTTTCACCTGGGATTACGGCGTCAAGCACGGCAACATCCAGGCCCTGGGGGCGCTCTCTTACGCGGCACCGTTGCTATCGACCCTTATCCTGATCGCCGTCGGCAAGGGTGAGGCCACGATCAGCGTCGCCCTGGCCTGTGTGATGATCGTCGGCGGGGCGGTGCTGGCATCGAAGGATATGTTAGGTTTCAGCCGTTCACGGTAGCTTCGGCATCGTCGCGGTCATGGACGGGCGCTCGTTGACCGGTTCGAACCAGTCGGCCAGGGCCGGGCACTGGCCCCGCCAGTTATCATCGGCGAACCGGAAATCGAGATAACCGAGCACGCAACCGACGCTGAGCAGGCCGATGGTCATGGCGTCGCCGAAACCATCGACTTGTTCTTCCAGCGCGTTCAGGCCGGTCGTCACTTTGCCCTTCTGGATGGCGTCCCAATCTGGCGAGCGGTAATTTTGCGGGCGCTGGCCCTCGTAAATTCTCAGTATAGCCGCGTCCAGAATACCGTCGGCCAGGGCTTGCAGGCGCAAGGCCGCGAGCCGCTCGCCCGCCGCCGCCGGGAACAGTTTAAGGCCATCGTGCAGGCCATCCAGGTATTCGCAAATGACCCGTGAATCATAAAGTGCCTCGCCGCCATCGGTGACCAGGGACGGTATTTTGCGCAAAGGATTTTCCTGGCCCAGGTCGCTATCTTCATCGCGGGGATTGGTCGCAACAAGGTCAATCCGGTCGGCCAGGCCGGTTTCATGGGCGAACACCAGGACCTTGCGGACAAACGGCGATATTGGCGAAAAGCGGAGCTTCATGGAGTGGTTCCCCCGTTTATTAGAAGTTGTCTTTACGGCGACGAATTTCGGCAAAGGTTTGCACCGCATCCTGGCCGATCAATCCCGCCGCCGCCTTCAGACTGTCGATATCGGCCCGCATAAACGGGTTGGCCGCCTTTTCGCTGCCCAGACGTGACGGCACGGTCGGCTTGTCGGCCCGGCGCAATTCGGTGATTTCATTGGCCCGTTCGATCAGGGCCGGGTTGTCGGGATCGACCGACAAGGCGAATGCGGCGTTGGCCGCCGTGTATTCGTGGGCGCAATAGACCAGGGTGTCATCGGGCAGGTTGCGCAGTTTTTGCAACGAGTCCCACATCTGATCGGCGGTGCCTTCGAACACGCGGCCACAGCCCAGCGAAAACAGGGTATCGCCGCAAAACAGGGCGTCGTCGGCTTCGAACCAATAGGCGTTGTGACCGCTGGTATGGCCCGGCACATCGAACACCCGGGCCAAATGGTCGCCCAGGCTGACCGTGTCGCCTTCGCTGACCCGAACGTCGATGCCGGGAATGCGGGCGGCGTCGGATTTGGCCCCGGTAATGGTGCAGCCATAGGCTTCTTTCAGTTCCAGATTGCCGCCCGTATGGTCCGGGTGGTGGTGGGTGTTGAGAATCTGGCCCAGCGTCCAGCCTTTTTCCGAGAGCGCCTGCTTGACCGGACCGGCCACGGCCGGATCGACACAGGCCGTTTCGCCGCTATCGGAATCGTGGATCAGATAAATGTAATTGTCGTCATAAACGGCGATCTGAAGAACTTCGAGAGCGGACATGATTTGGATTTTCCTGTGATTGGCCTGATCGCACGTTACCACCTCTTTCGTTGGGAAACTACTGTGCTAAGGTTCTTCCATAATGTGGATGGACGCCGTCGATTTACGGGATTTTTACACCGACAGCCTGGGCCGTGTGACACGGCGCATGATCAACCGGCGCATACGTGAAATCTGGCCCGATACGAGCGCCATGAAGGTGCTCGGGATCGGTTTCCCGACGCCCTATCTGTCGGCCTTTCGGTCCCAAGCCGAACGGGTTCTGGCGGCCATGCCTGCGGCCCAGGGGGTGTTGCACTGGCCCCTGGGTGAACCCGGCCTGACATCGCTGATCGATGAATGTGACTTGCCCTTCGCCGATATGTCCATGGACCGGGTGATCATGGTGCACGCGCTGGAATGCGCCGAAAATGTTCGCCCGATGATGCGTGAAGCCTGGCGGGTGCTGGCCGATGGTGGTCGGCTGATGGTCATCGTGCCCAATCGGCGGGGGCTGTGGTCGCGTATGGAACGCACGCCCTTCGGTCATGGCCGACCCTATTCACCGACCCAACTGTCGCGGGTGTTGCGCGACCGCAAGAAACTGGCCGGCAAGGTCAAGGCGATGTCCTCGGAAGCCAAGGCGTCGGCGATGATTATCGGCTCGTTGCCGTTTATCGTTGCGACATTGGTCAGCTTTGTAACCCCTTCCTATCTGCTGCCGCTGATTCAAACTCCGGTGGGAAATGTTGCGCTTGGGGTTGCCGCATTGATGATGTCGCTTGGCGTTTTCATCATGAACCGCATGATTCAGTTTGATTATTAGGAAGTTTTAATGAATTTCGTTGAAACACTGACAAATCCCAATTTTCTGATCGCATTGTTTGCCGCAATATCAGCGACCGCTGTTGTTTTTACCTTCGGCTCCCAGTTCTTTGATCGCTCGGAAATGAAAGAGCGCATCAAACGGGTTGCGGTGGAACGCGAGCGTATGCGCACAGAGGAAATGGCCCGTTTGCGCGGGGTGCAGGATGGCTCGCGTTCCTCGTTGCGCGGCTCGGAAAGTAAATCGATCGTCAAGCGGACCGTTGAGGCGCTTTCCCTGCGCAAGGCGTTTCTCGACGATGGAACGGTAATCAAGCTGGCCCAGGCCGGCTATCGCGGCCAGAACCATCTGACCACTTATCTGTTCATGCGCTTTGCCACCCCGATCATATTGTTCGCGATTTCGCTCTTTTATCTCAAGTTCATAATCTTGCCCGACCGGCCGCTTTATCTGGTTGCCCTTTATGCAATCATGATTGGCCTGGTCAGCTCCTACCTGCCGACGATTTTGCTCAAGAACCGGATAATAAAACGCCAGCAGGCCATTCGCAAAGCCTGGCCGGACAGTCTTGATCTGATGCTTTTGTGCGTGGAAAGCGGCATGTCGATCGAAAACGCCATCAAACGGGTTGCCGTGGAGCTGGGCGAGCAAAACCCGGTCCTGGCCGAAGAGCTTACCCTGACAACGGC
>CBFDVE010000176.1:0-5679 GCA_965613205.1 uncultured Rhodospirillaceae bacterium | reverse complement strand
GCGCGGCGTGCCGCGCCTACCCGAGCAAGCCCATCTGCCCCATCAGAATGGTTCATAATATCTCGGAAACGCCCTAATGCGAAGGGAGCGGCCCTCTAGCATACTACGGCGCATCCTGGCCATTAACATTCTGGCGGTGGCCATTCTGGTCGCCGGTCTGCTTTATCACGGGCAATACCGCCAAAGCCTGATCGATCAGGAATTGGTTGGGCTTCGGGTTCATGCGGAAATTCTTGCCGCCGCCCTGGGTGAAAGCGCGACCGAAACTGCAACGCTCAGTGTGCGGCGTCTGCGACCGGAAATTGCCGTGCAAATGGTCCGGCGACTGATCGCCAGCACCGGCGGCCGGGCCCGCCTGTTCAGCCCCGACGGCACCCTGATCGCCGATTCCCGTGCCATGTCAGGTTCCAGCAGTTCGGTCATCCGGCTGGAACTGCCATCGCCTGATGGCGGCGACAGCATGGCCCAGAAAATTTTCGACTGGCCGTTCAACATGGCGCTCGATGCCTACGAAGGCCTGCTCGGGATTTTTCAAAACCGCAAAAACATGCCGCTCTACCGGGACCCCCCGCGGCAGCGGGCGGCTGACTACGAAGAAGTGGTGTTCGCTCTCAGGGGTGAGCCGACAGATGCGGTCCGGCGATCCACCGGTCGTTCCAAATTCATGCTGAGCACTGCCGTTCCCGTACAAAGTTACAAGCGGGTGCTGGGGGCGCTGATGCTGAACCAGGATTCCCATCAGATTGAAGACGCCCTGCGCCAGGTGCAATTGAACATTGTCGAAATTTTCGCCATGGCGGTAACAATCACCGTGCTGCTGTCGTTCTATCTGGCCCGCACCATCGCCCGCCCGATCCACCGCCTGGCCGCAGCGGCTGAACGGGTCCGCCACGGTCATCACCGGCAACACGCCATTCCGGATTTTTCCGGTCGGGGCGACGAAATTGGCGACCTGTCGGTGGCCCTGAAAGAAATGACCGAAGCCCTGTGGACGCGCATGGACGCCATCGAAAGTTTTGCCGCCGATGTTTCTCACGAAATCAAGAATCCGCTGACGTCCCTGCGCAGCGCGGTCGAAACCGCCGCCCGATTGAATGATCCCGGGCAGCAGCAGAAACTGATGGATATCATCCTCGATGATGTGGCGCGCCTGGATCGCCTGATTACCGATATTTCCGATGCCTCGCGCCTGGATGCCGAACTATCCCGGACGGAACCAATAAGTGTCGATCTGGATGCCTTGCTGTCGGCCCTGATCGAGGCCCACGGCACCGACCCGGTTTGCACATATGAGTATTCCTCATCTGGCAATCTATCCTTGCCCGGCATGGCAAACCGCCTGGGGCAGGTGTTCGCCAATCTGCTTGGCAATGCGGCGTCGTTTAGCGCCCCAGGCGGGGTGATCACGATCGCCGCGCTCGGCAATGGCGATATCGTCGTCACCATCGACGACCAGGGTCCCGGCATTGCCCTCGGCTGCGAGCAGAAAATCTTCGAGCGATTTTATACGGAGCGTCCGAAAGGCGAAAAATTCGGCACCCATTCCGGCCTCGGCCTGAGCATTTCGAAACAGATTGTCGAGGCCCACGGTGGATCAATCGCGGCCGAAAACATGCGGGATTCTCTTGACCGGATCATCGGTGCCCGGTTTACCGTACGCTTGCCTGGCAGTTGACTTGAAAACGCAACGGGGCCACTTTCTTGCCCACCATGGGCAACCCTGTTCACGCCACCTGTATTGAAATCGACGGCATGGCCGTGCTGTTGCGCGGCCCGCCGGGCAGCGGCAAGTCCGATCTGGCCCTGCGACTGATTGACAGTGGCGCCCGCCTGATCGCCGATGACTATACGGAAATAAGTGTGTACCAGGGCCGCCTGATCGCCAGGGCGCCGGAAAATATTCGCGGCCTGATAGAAGTGCGAGGCATCGGCGTGCTGAATGTGGGGTCACCTGTTCAAGCCACCGTCGGTGTGGTCATTGATCTGGTTCATGTCGATGAAATTGAGCGGCTGCCCGAAGCGGCAACAACCGTCTTGATGGATCAGGCCCTGCCGCTTTTCAAATTGAGTTCTTTTCAATCCTCGACCGCGGCCAAAATTCGACTTATCGTGCGCCAGATCAAGGGAGAAATTGATGACGCCAACCGATAATGCGGTCGATGCCGTCCGCGTGCTTCTGGTCACCGGCATGTCCGGTGCGGGCAAAACGTCGGCCCTGAAAGCGTTGGAAGATCTGGGCTACGAAGCCATGGACAATGTCCCCCTGTCGCTGATCAACAACCTGACCCAGGCGGTGCCGGGTGAAAATCGCCCGATCGCGCTCGGCGTCGATATCCGCACCCGGGATTTCGGCCTGATGGCGTTTGAAAAAGTGCTCGACCGCCTGAGCCATCAGGCCGGCACGGATATTCGCATGTTGTTTATCGACTGCGATGATGAAGAGCTTAAACGCCGTTACGCCGAAACCCGCCACCGCCACCCGCTGGCCCTGGATCGTCCGGTCGCCGACGGTATCGCGCTGGAACGCCGCATCATCGCCCCCTTGCGGGACCGGGCCGACCAGGCCATCGATACCACCGGCTTCGGACCGGGCGAGCTGAAACATATTATCGAAGGTCATTTTGGCAAGCGGGGCGACCACGGATTGTCGGTTTTCGTCACGTCATTTTCCTATCGACGGGGCCTGCCGCGCGAGGCCGACCTGGTTTTTGACGTTCGCTTCCTGGCCAATCCCCATTATGATCCGGACCTGAAATCTCTTTCCGGACTCGATCCTGCGGTTGGTGATTTCATTGTCAAAGACCCCGGTTTTGAGGAATTTTTCGATAACCTGACCGGTCTGTTGAGTCCGCTTCTGCCGCGCTATGTGGCGGAAGGTAAGAGCTATCTGACCATCGCCGTTGGCTGCACCGGCGGTCGTCACCGGTCGGTTTTCGTTACTGAAAAACTGGCCACATGGTTAAAGTCGCAAGATCATGACGTTTCAATGCGCCATCGGGACCTGAAGGATTGATGATGATTGGATTGCTGCTGGTTACCCACGGTCGCCTGGCCGATGAATTTGTCGCCGCCCTGGAACATGTGGTCGGGCCTCAGGAAAACGTTGCCACCGTATGCATCGGTCCGGACGACGACATGGAGCGGCGGCGTCAGGAAATCCTGACCTGTATATCCACCGCCGAACAGGGCCGCGGCGTTATTTTGTTGACCGACATGTTCGGTGGCACTCCGTCGAACCTGGCCATTTCCGTAATAGACAAAGCCAACGTGGAAGTGATCGCCGGGGTCAATCTGCCGATGTTGATCAAGCTGGCCAGCGTCCGCAAATCCGAAAGCCTGGCCGATGCCGCCATCAGCGCCCAGAGTGCGGGCCGCAAGTATATCAACATAGCCTCTCAGTTGCTGAGCCAAAATGACGACCCCGGATAAGTCCGACGGTCAGGTGTTCAGCCGCCTCGCGTCGATCCTCAACACGCGCGGTCTGCACGCCCGTGCGGCGGCCAAATTCGTCAAGACGGCATCGGCTTATGACGCCCGGATCGTGGTCAGCCGGGGCGGTCAGGATGTATCCGGGAATTCGATCATGGGCCTGATGATGCTGGCCGCCTCGCCCGGCTGCGAGATCGAAATAAGCTGTTCCGGTGATCAGGCGGAAGCCGCGCTGAGCGCCCTGACCGGTCTGGTCGCCGCCAAGTTCGACGAGGACTAAATTGATGGCAAGGCGCAAGGAAAAAGTATTTGAAGGGCTCGGCGTGTCGCCGGGAATTGCCTTTGGCACCGTGCATTTGCGCGATGCCGGGTCCATTTCCATCCCCGAATACAAGATTCCGGCGGGCGGCATCAAAAAAGAACAGGCCCGCCTGAAAACCGCCGTTGGCCTGGCCAAACGCCAGATCAGCCGATTGCAGAACAAGGCCAGGGCCCTGCCCGTTCTGGCGGCGGAAGAAATGAGTTTTCTGCTCGAAGCCTATTATCAAATGCTCAGCGATTCCAGGCTCGTGCGCGGTGCCGAGGGCCGAATTGCCGAACTTCGCATCAATGCGGAAGCCGCCGTACAAGGTGAACTTTCGGAAATTTCATCTGCCTTTGCCGCCATGGACGACGACTATCTGGCCGCCCGCCTTGACGATATTCGCGAAGTTGCCCACCGCTTGCTGCGCCACCTGATCAAATCGCCACGGCAATCCGCCGCCAGGGTTGCCAAGGGCAGTATTATCATCTCGGAAGAATTGACCCCCGCCGACACCGCCTTGCTGGACCCCAGCCGGGTCGCCGGGTTCGCCACTGTCATCGGCGGTGCCGAAGGGCATACCGCAATCATGGCCAGGGCCCTGTCCCTGCCCGCCGTGCTGGGGGCCGAAGGGTTGCTCGGCAACGGCGCAAACGCCATCGAAAACGAGGCGGCGATCATCATCGATGGCGACCGCGGCCGGATCATCATCAACCCCGGCCCGGCGACGATTGCCGCCTACCAGCGCCGCCATCAGGAAAACGTCGAGATCAGCCGCCGCTTTCAACGATTGCGCAACCAGCCTTCAATCACCCGCGACGGGGTCCAGATTACCTTGCAGGCCAATGTGGAATTGCCGGCCCAGATGGCCATGGTCGGCAAGGCCGGCGCCACTGGCATCGGCCTGCTGCGCAGTGAATTTATGTTCATGAATCGTCAGGATTTGCCCGGCGAAGATGAACAATATCAAATCCTGCGCAGTATCGTCGAAAACATGAACGGCCAGCCGGTGACCGTGCGGACGCTCGATATTGGTGGCGAAAAAATCGCCGATTTCCTGCTTGAAAAATTCGGCGATGGCCTGTCGTCCGCCCTTGGCCTGCGCGGCATCCGCCTGTCGCTGGCCCACACCGATGTGCTGGAATCCCAGATCCGGGCTATTTTGCGGGCCGGGGCTTTCGGCCCGGTGCGAATTCTGTTGCCCATGGTTTCGACCGTGACCGAAGTCCGCCGCACCCGTGACATCATCAAGAAGGTGGCCCGGAACCTGAAGCGGCGCAAGGTTGCCATCGCCGATCCGTTGCCGCCCATCGGTATCATGATCGAAGTGCCCGGCGCCGCCCTGGCCGCCGATGCCCTGGCCCAGGTCGCCGATTTTTTCGCCATCGGCTCCAACGATCTGACCATGTACACCCTGGCCGTCGACCGGGCCGATGAACAGGTCGCCTATTTGTACAATCCCCTGCATCCGGCGATCCTGCGGCTGATCCAGTTTTCCGCCCAGGCCGCCCTTCAGGCCGACATCCCCGTCAGCATTTGCGGCGAAATCGCCGGTGACCCTCATTACACGGCCCTGCTTCTGGGCCTGGGATTTCGCGAACTGTCGATGACCGCGTCCAGCATTCCCAGAGTCAAGCAACGCATTCGCGAACTGGACCTGGCCGCCGCGCAAGCCCGCGCCGGGGTGATTATGGATCAAACCGACAGTGGCCGCATTGCCATGTTGCTGGAAGATTTTAATGCACTCGCGTAGAAATTGCTCGCTCTTTTAATTTGCCCCTCAAACGCCGGGCGGTCGTCTTCGCCTCCCTTGGCTGGCCTCTGGAAGCCAGACCATATCCTTTTGCAGGAGCCCGGTTTGGCAAGGCTGGCGCTTGCTGTGCATTAAGGTATGTGCCCCTGCGGGCGCGCTCGTCGCGCTTGCTACGTCTCTGGAAGTCAGACCATAT
>CBFDVE010000175.1:0-5683 GCA_965613205.1 uncultured Rhodospirillaceae bacterium | reverse complement strand
CCCGGAGGTCCTTCCGGGCGAGCGGACCCAACGTAACCCCAGGGTCGAGCGGGTCACCCATGACCGCCTCGGCCATGCGCTCGGCGAGCCGGGCAGTGAAAACATCGACGACCGACGAGTGCACAATGAACCGCTTCGCAGCTATGCAGGACTGGCCTGCGTTGAGGAGGCGTCCCGCCGAGCAGGCTGTCACCGCGATGTCCAGGTCTGCGTCCGCGAGGACGAGGTAGGGATCGGAGCCACCAAGTTCCAAGACGGTCTTTTTCAACGAGGCTCCCGCCCGGCTGGCGACCGCACGCCCGGCGACATCCGATCCCGTGAGAGTCGCGGCCGCTACCCCGGGGTTGGTCAACACCTCCGCAACACGGGTTGAGGGAAGTATGAGCGTACGGAAGAGGCCTGCCGGAAAGCCGGATGCGGCGACCATGTCGTCGATCAAACGATGCTCGTAAGTAATGCCGGCCTGTTTGTAGGCATCGGCGAACTCGGCCTCGAACACTTCGGCGAACAGATCCTTGAACCGGCCGTCATAGGCCTTGAGAATGGTGTTCTTGGTTGAAAGATAGCACGGCACCTTGCGCCCCAGCGCGTAGTTGAGCGAGGCGCGGGCGAAATCGCGGATCGAATCGTCCAGATTATACATCGCCATGGCGACCCCGGAGGAGGGGGCGTCAAACACTTCGTGTTCGATTTCCTGGCCGTCTTCGCCGGTAAATTTGATGGTCAGCTTGCCCTTGCCGGGAAAGCGGAAATCGGTGGCGCGGTACTGGTCGCCATAGGCGTGACGGCCAACGATGATCGGCTGGGTCCATCCCGGGACCAGCCGGGGCACGTTGGTGCAAATGATCGGTTCGCGGAAAATCACCCCGCCGAGAATGTTACGGATAGTGCCATTGGGCGAGCGCCACATTTTCTTGAGGCCAAATTCCTCGACCCGGGCTTCGTCGGGGGTGATGGTGGCGCATTTCACCCCGACGCCGTGCTTTTTGATCGCGTTTGCGGCGTCAATGGTGACCTGATCCTCGGTCTCGTCGCGCACCTGGATACTCAAATCGTAATATTCAAGGTCAATATCGAGATAGGGGTAGATCAACTTGTCCTTGATGGCATGCCAGATGATCCGGGTCATTTCATCGCCGTCGAGTTCGACTACGGGATTGGCTACCTTGATCTTGGCCATGGCGAATGTCTCCGTTTATATCGTTTCTGGGGCATTGCTAAAAGTGACTGCTCAGCACTTCATCCGGCGCTTCCGGAGCCGCCGCAAGGGCCGGAAACACCTTATCGACGCGGTCAACGACGCTAAACAGGTCGGCAATGCCGTGATGACCAAAGCCGCCATCAACGACGGCGCCAATCAGATCCAGCAGCGGCCGCCAGTAGTTATTGATATCGAGCAGCACGACCGGCTTGCTGTGCTGCTGCAATTGTTTCCAGGTCAGGATTTCGATGAATTCATCGAGGGTTCCGAGGCCGCCCGGCAAGACCACGAAACCGTCTGACATGTCGAACATGGTGCGTTTGCGCTCATGCATACTCTCGACCACGATCAGTTCGGTCAGGCCCGGATTGCCGACTTCGAATTCCATGATGAACCTGGGAATAATCCCCGTCGCCAGGCCACCGGCCTCCAGCGCCCCACGGGCGACCATGCTCATCAGGCCAATGTCGCCACCGCCATAGATCAGTCGCACTTTGCGTTTCGCGATCTCTTGCCCCAGCGCCCGGGCGGCGATGCCATGGTCCAGATCATTACCGGCACGAGAGCCGCAAAACACGCAAACGGAAGATATTTCAGTCATGGGCGTCAGGATAGACAGCGCGGTGGGATTGTCCATCACGATCTTGGGAAATTACTATTTTTCAACGACATCACCAAAAAAAACGGTCACAATATATACCTATAAATAACAATAACCTATAATTTAAAGTGGTGAAAAATGAACAAGCAAAACTATGAAGTCATTCGCGAAAACGGCCTTCCGATCAAGGCTTGGATGAGGGGTGTCCAGCTTGAGGACGAGGCGCGCCGGCAGCTTATCAACGTGGCGGCGATGCCGTTCATTCACAAGCACGTTGCAGTCATGCCGGACGTACACTGGTACCCAATCTGACGCCGGATGCCGATACGGGCATCGGCAAATGGCGCGACAACGACCGGGACGCCGTTATTAAATATCTGAAAAATCTGCCGCCTGTGTTCAACCCGATCAGCAAACCGAAAGCCAGCGGGGTCGACGACTACTGATTGCACAAGGGGGATGGCCGTATTAGGCTTATGGATTAGTAACGAATCAACTCCGGCTGGGTACGGGGCTTAGTGGAGAGGCCGTTGAACCGCACAATTGTCGCCGCCATCATCGGCATAATAGTGATCGTCTTGGTCATTTCCTTTAATTATATGGCGCCGACCGAAGCGCCACCGCAACCCGTTGTCGCCGAAAAACCCAAACAACAGGAACCGTCCAGCCCGCAGATAAAAGAACTGGCGCCGCCATCGTTCGATGTCGTCCGGGTCAATCCCAATGGCGATGCGGTGATGGCCGGGCGGGCGGAACCGGGCAGTGCGGTCAATATTATCGACAGCGGTGCCAACATGGGGCGAATCAAAACCGACAGCCGTGGCGAATGGGTGTTTGTTCCCGAAAAACCCCTTAAGCCAGGCCGTCACCGGCTTAGCCTGTCGATGAAGGTCGAAGATAGTGCGCCGGTCGATTCCACTTCCAATGTGGTGCTGGTGGTGCCCGAACGAAACCAGGATATCGCCGGTCGGCCCGGTGGCGGACAGACCCTGGCCCTTAAAATTGCCCCCGATGGGACCGCCACGGTGATGCAAAATCCCGGCGGTGGCAGCGGTGGCAAATTGACCGTCGATGCGGTCGATTACGACGAACAGGGTCAGCTGTTTATCAGTGGCCGGGCCGAACCGGAAGCCACCGTGCAGCTATATCTGAACAATCGCTTCATCGGCCACGCCCGCGCCGGAATTGACGACGGCACCGGCGGCAGCACCTGGACCATGCGCCCGGACAACCCGGTCGCGCCCGGCCTGTACAAGCTGCGCGCCGATCATGTGGACAATTCGGGCAAGGTATTGGCGCGGGTTGAATTCCCCTTCTTGCGGGCCGCACCGATCACCGACCCGGCCTTGAAAAGAGGCGACTATGTGATTGTTCAGCCCGGCAACAGCCTGTGGCGTCTGGCCCGCAGAACCTATGGCGAGGGCACCCGCTACACGGTGATTTATCAGGCCAATACCGATCAGATACAAGACCCGGATCTGATCTATCCGGGCCAGCGGTTCAAGCTGCCCGAATAAATCCGGGCCCATTCCCTCTCCCGCCCGATCCCGCCCGATCCCAAAAAACGCAATGATCATTGAGCATTGACCCCGGTATCGCTATATGTGGGGTCAATTTTGTTCATTATTTAGAGGACGCCGCTGTCTTGCTGAAATCCGTACTGGTCCCCATTAACGCCGCCGGTTGGCCGTTTATCGGCCTGTTCGCCGCCTTTAGCGTCGGCTTGTTCTATATTGCCGAACCGCTCGGCTGGGCGGGTGTCGTCCTGACCTTGTGGTGCGCCTATTTTTTCCGTGATCCGGACCGGGTTACCCCGATCGCCGAAAGCCTGATCATCAGCCCCGCCGATGGGGTGGTGCAATTGATCGACCGGGCAGCACCACCACCGGAACTGGCCATGGGAGATAGCGAAAGGCCACGGGTCTGCGTGTTCATGAATGTCTTCAACGTGCACGTCAACCGGGCCCCTGCCGGTGGCAAAATCACCACCGTGGCCTATCGGTCGGGCAAGTTTTTCAACGCCTCCCTGGACAAGGCCAGCGAATTCAACGAGCGCATGAGTCTGCGCATGATGACTACGGAAGGCGACGATTTAGCCTTCGTACAAATTGCCGGTCTGGTCGCCCGGCGGATCAAATGCCAGGTCGTCGAGGGCCAGGATGTTAAAGTCGGTGAACGCTTCGGGCTGATCCGTTTCGGCAGCCGGGTCGATGTTTACCTGCCCGACGGGGTCGAGCCCCTGGTCGCCCTGGGCCAGTTAACGGTGGCCGGTGAAACGGTTATCGCCGACGTTAAATCCGGTGCGGCGGCGCGTCTTGGTGAGGTCCATTAAGGGATGAACCGCAAACGGCCCGAATGGCTTCACTTCAACAAGATGATCCCCAACATCCTGACCATCATGGCCCTGTCGGCGGGCATGTCGGCGATCAAATTCGGGCTCGAAGACCGCTGGGAATTCGCCGCCCTGTCGATCCTGGCGGCCGCCATCCTGGACGCCCTGGATGGCCGTGTCGCCCGTATTCTCAAGGGTGCCAGCAAGTTCGGGGCCGAATTGGACTCCTTGTCCGACTTCATCAGTTTCGGCGTCGCCCCGGCGTTTATGCTGTATTTGTGGGCCATGCAGGGGGCCGGTCGGTTCGGCTGGATGCTGGCCTTGCTGTTCAGTGTTTCCATGGCCCTGCGCCTGGCCCGGTTTAATACCATGCTGGAAGACGAAAACCTGCCCGCCTGGACCAAACATTTCTTTTCCGGTGTGCCCGCCCCGGCGGCCGCCGGACTGGTCCTGCTGCCGATGATCCTGTCATTCCAGTTCGGCGACGAGATTTTCCGTCATCCTATCACCGTGTCTGTGTTCCTGATCGGTGTCGCCGCCCTGGTGGTCAGCACCATCCCGACCTATTCCTTCAAGAAAATCGGCATCAAGGCCAAGTATGTGGTGCCGGCCATGATCATGGTCGCCGCCTTCGTCACCTTCCTGGTCAGTGCGCCGTGGACCACCCTGTCGGTGGTCATGGTGGCTTATCTGGCCCTGATCCCCTTCAGCCGCCGCAATTACCACCGCCGCATGGCTCGGGATGCTGGGGTCGATGAAACGGATAAATCGCAAGGATAGAAAGCCATGAGAATCCCCATGCACCCCGGAAAGCTGCTTAAAGAAGAAATCGAGGCACGCCAGATCAGCGCCAGCAAACTGGCGGCGGCGCTGGATGTTCCGGCCAACCGTATTTCCGAGATCATTCGCGGACGGCGAGCCATAACGGCGGAAACGGCCTTGCGCCTGGCCCGCTATTTTGGCAATTCCCCGGAATTCTGGCTAAACCTGCAAACAAAGCATGACCTGGGGAAAGCCAATGCGGAACAGGGCGCGTATATCAGGCAGACGGTAAAAACGGCGGCTTGAGACGCAAAGTGACTACAGGACGAATTCTTCAGTGAGGAAGCGATTATGTTATTCTTCAACACCCTGTTGGCTGAAGTGGGGCTTGACCCAAAAGATGTTCGTATGGTCCGACATCAAGACCATAGAGAAAACGTAACGCCCTATACTCTTTGGCGAGCAAGTGACGGGCGGTTTGAATTTTATCAGGCTTCGCAAGGCAGAGACAGATTCAAGAGCCGATATGTAGCGTCGTTTATAGCGCCGCCGAATAATGAAACTCTCTTTGTCGGCCTGTATGAGAAAACAAGCCAAGGCATTGTGCCGCCAGGTACCGCAAAGCGTTCAGATTATCTCGTTTCGGTTCTTGAAGTGGCTGCTTCATCGGCCGGTTCCGAAGATATCATTGTCATGGAAACAAGATGGAAAGATAAGCTGCTCTCACGAAAATTTGGGCTGAATGAGAATTGAAGTGACAGATTTTTTTTGACTGTTCACAGATTGA
>CBFDVE010000174.1:0-5685 GCA_965613205.1 uncultured Rhodospirillaceae bacterium | reverse complement strand
GGGATACTTTTGCCGCCACACCGGCATACTGTCGCGTACATGGGCCTGTACTTTTTCGGCCAGGTCCTGAAACACCGTGCTGGTGGTGCGGCCACAGCCGGGACAGGCGGTGACCAGGGGGGTGAACGAGCGGATGCCCATGGTCTGCAACAGTTCCTGGGCGACGATCACTTCCCGGGTGCGGTCGCCACCGGGTTCCGGGGTCAGGGATATTCGGATCGTATCGCCGATTCCTTGCTGCATAAGAATGGCCATGGCCGCGCTCGAGGCGACGATGCCTTTCGAGCCCATGCCGGCTTCGGTCAGGCCCAAATGCAGGGCGTAATCGCAACGCTGGCCCAGGTCCCGGTAGACGGTGATCAAATCCTGAACATCGCTGACCTTGCAGGACAGGATGATTTTTTCTTTGGTCAGGCCTAACTCGATGGCGCGCGCGGCACTGTCGAGTGCTGAGCGCACCAGGGCCTCGCGGGTCACCGCGGCGGCATCGAGCGGGACATCGCGTTGGCCATTTTCATCCATTAGCGCGATCACCAGTTGCTGATCCAGGCTGCCCCAGTTGACGCCAATACGGACCGGCTTGTCATATTCGAGGGCGGTGTCGATCATGGCCGAAAACTGGCCGTCTTTTTTCGCCTTGAAGCCAACGTTACCGGGGTTGATACGGTACTTGGCCAGGGCTTCGGCACAGGCCGGGTGGTCGTTGAGCAATTTGTCGCCGATATAGTGAAAATCGCCAATCAGGGGCACATGGATACGCCTTTTGGCCAGGCCATCGCGAATGTGGGGAACGGCGGCGGCGGCCTCGTCGCGATCAACGGTCAGGCGCACCAGTTCCGACCCGGCGGCGGCCAGGGCGGCAATCTGATCAATGGTGGCGGCGACATCGGCGGTATCGGTGTTGGTCATGGACTGGACCACGACCGCATGGTCGCCGCCGATCATGACCTCTGCAATAGCCACCGGAACACTGTGGCGACGGGAAATCAAATTGGACACGTTCGTTCGCTTTCTACTCTACCGCCTGACCCTGGACGAGACGATCAGGGTCGAGTGCGACGCTGCGCCGCACGTCCCCGGAAGTCCCGATAGCGGGAACCTTATTGCCATCGACCAGAATTTCCAGCGCCCCGGCATTACCGGTCAGCAATTTGAGCCCGGCACGATCCGGCACCCGGTAGATGTCGCCAACCCGCAACAGGCGGGTCAGGATGAGCGTATTGGCGACATCGTCGCGGACCTGAATCCAGCTATTCTTCAGGGCCTTGACCTCGATCCGGAACTGATCGTCGCCGACGCCGAAAATCCGGCTCTGGCCATCATCGGTGGGGCCGCTTGTCGCAACGGTGGCAACTTCGGTTATCGGGGCCGGTGCCGCTTCAACGGCTTTCGAGACTTCTGCGGTCACCGGTATTTCCGCAGTGGCCGGGGCATCATCCATGGCCGCCGATGTGGGTGATGGTTCGACCGCGGGTTGAGGTGCCGGCGTCGGTTCCGGCTGGGCCGCCACGACCGGCTCCGGTGCTGGCAAGGGTTCCGGTTCTACGACCGGGGTGCCGGGTTCGGCGACCACATCGGGCGGGTGTTGCTGTTCCGGTTGGGGCTGGGATACGTCATCTGAATGAGGCTCTTCGGTGATCGGTTCGACCGCCGCTTGTTCATCCGTCTCGCCCCCCTGGGCCACCGGTTCGACCGGTATCACGTTTTGTTCGACGACGACCGGTTCCGCGACTTGAACGATTTTCTGCTGAACCGGTTCGGCAGCAGGTTGTTCGACCTCGACTGGTTCCGATGCGGGTTCAGGTCTGGGTTCGGCGGCAATAACAGGGTCGGGTTCAGGTGCCGCTTCGGGTTCGGTTGTGACCACGGACACAGGATCAGATGCGGGTTCCGCTTTTTCCTCGTCGGGCAACAGGGACATCAGGCGTTCGGGCAAGGGCGATATCAGTTCGGCCAGGAAGCCTTCCTTGGCGGTGCTGGCGTACCAGCCGCCGTAGGCCAGAATGGCGATAACGAAACCGATGAATACAATGGCCCCACCGGGCACGCTGGATTCCGGGATCGGCACCGGGAAAATCAGTTTCGATGAATCATTCGTGTCGGCCGATGAATCGGCCTTGAATCGGCGGATCACTTCTTCGCTATCGAGGCCCAGATAATCGGCGTAGGTGCGGATAAAACCGAGCGCGTAGGCGGCGCCGGGCAGGTCCTGGTAGCGCCCGTCCTCGATGGCTTGCAGATAGATAAACCGGATATGCAGGGTCTTGGCCACATCGCGAAGATCTTCGCCAACCCGCACACGGGTCGCCATCAGCATCGGCCCGACGCCGGTCGCAACCCCGGCCCCGGCCCCGGGATCAGTATGAGGGTCGATCTGGTCCTGATTATCGCTATCTTGAGGTGCCATTTAGTTTTCCGAAGGTCGCCGAATATTCGCACTACATTCTGACGAAATATTCAAATATTTCAAGGCCGAAACCGGGTTCATATCTTGACCCCGTGATCCCTGGCAAAATCGCGCAGATTTTCCCGAACACTTGATTGGCTCAAAGCGTACAGGGTTTCCATGTAGTCCCGGAGCGGCTTCAGGGTCAGGCTGCGGACCATCGCCTTGACCGGTCCGGCGGCACGGGGAGAAACCGACAGGCTGGTCAGCCCGGCCCCGATCAACGCCATGGCATCGACCGGGGCCGCCGCCATCTCGCCACACAGGCTGAGCGGCACCTGGGCCTCGTCACATTGGGCGACGATGGAATTGAACAGCCGCAGCATGGTCGGTGACAGCAGATCATAGCGACTTGAAATTCGCGGGTTGGAACGGTCTGAAGCATATATGAACTGGAACAGGTCGTTGCTGCCGATGGAAACGAAATCCACCTGTTTCAGGATCTGGGGCAACTGAAACAGCAATGACGGCACTTCCAGCATGATCCCAAGGCGGGTCCGCAGCGGCATCGCGCCACCCCGTTTTTGCTGCCGCGATAGTTCCAGATCCAGCAGCACCCTGGTATCGGTGAATTCTTCCAGGGTCGCGATCATCGGCAGCATGACATGCAATTCGGCCCCGGCGGTGGCCTGGATCAAGGCCCTGAATTGCTGACGCAGCAACATCGGCCGGTCCAGCGAGACCCGGATGGCGCGCCAGCCCATGGCCGGATTTTCTTCTTCCGGGGCATCCCAGTAGGGCAAAACCTTGTCGCCGCCCACATCGAGGGTGCGAAACACCACCGGCTTGCCGCCCGCCATTGCCATGACTTTAGCGTAAATCGCCCGCTGATCTTGCACATCGGGGAAATCATCGCGCACCATAAACGGCACTTCGGTCCGGTACAGGCCGACCCCGTCGGCACCGATGTCGGCCAGATAAGGCAGATCGATCAACAAACCGGCGTTGATGTTAAGGGTAATGCGCTGGCCATCCAGGGTTTCGGTCGGCAGTTCCCGCAACCGGCCATAGGCGGCTTTTTCCACTTCATCGGCATGGGCGCTTTCCAGAAAGCTCTGCCGCACCTCTTCGCCGGGACGCAGGAAGATGTGGCCGTTGGCGCCATCGATGATGATCGGCTCGCCGCTTTCCACATTGTCGAGAATATTGCGGACCTGGCCGACGACGGGAATATCGAGCGCCCTGGCGACAATGGAGACATGGGCCGTGGCCGATCCTTCTTCCAGCACCAGACCGACCAGGCGGGAACGGTCATAATCGAGCAACTGGGCCGGGCCCATGTTACGGGCAACCAGCACGACGTTGTCATATTGCGGCGTTTCAGTCTGATCGTCGCCATTGCCGAGCAAATGACCGAGCAACCGGTGGCCCAGGTCTTCCAGGTCATGCATCCGTTCGCGCAGATAAGGATCGGTGATCTGGCTCATGCGGGCGCGGATATCGTTGTGTACTTTCTGCACGGCGGCTTCCGCCGTCAGGCCGGTGGCGATGGCTTCTTCGATGCGGGAATACCAGCCCGCGTCGTCGGCGATCATGCGGTAGGTATCGAGCACGTCCCGATGTTCGCCGGTTTCTTCAAGGCCCCCCTGGTTGATCATTTCATCCAGGGCTCCGTGCATTTCAGACACCGCCAGACGCAGCGCCTGCCTTTCCTGGTCCAGGTTTTCGGCGACCAGGCGGGTGATATTGAATTCCGGCCGGTGTAGCACCGCATGGCCGACGCCGAGCCCGGGATTGATGGCAATGCCTTCCAGCCGATAGGGCAGCAAGGCATTGCCGGCAGTGGGGATCAACTCATCCCGGCTGATCAGCTCGCCCCCGGCAACCAGTTCGGCCAGCACCATGGCGACGGTTTGCAGGGTTTCGATTTCTTCGTCGGAATAGCTGCGCCAGGCCCGGTTTTGCACCACCAGTACGCCGACCACCCGCCCGCCGCGCTGTACCGGCACACCCATCAGGGAGTGATAGACTTCTTCGCCGGTTTCCGGGCGGAAGACAAAATCGGGATGGCTCTGGGCATCGTCCAGGGCCAGGGTCCGGGCCTGGGCGGCGATCAGACCGATCAGGCCTTCGCCCACACGCAGGCGGGTGTTGTGGACGGCGGAAGCGAGCAAGCCCCTGGTCGAAAACAATTCCAGCACTTCGCCCGCCCGCATGACATAGATCGAGCACACTTCGGCGACCATGTCAGCGGCGATGATAGCGGTTGTGTTATCGAGCCGCTGCTGGGCCGAACCGGACCCGGCCATGACATCGCGCACCCGGGCCAGCAGGCGGCGGGAAACCGGGACAGATGTCGGCATGGGATCGAGTGGGGTCATGGAGTTTCATATAGCGACGGAAAGGCATCGCGCAACGATACGCATGGGATTATCAGCCTTCTGTGCCATTCCCCCTGGAGTCGATAGCGTCAACGGCCTGTCCGATCAGTTCGGCGATGATGGTGGCGGTCGATTGTTCAGACGTGACCATGCCGACACTTTGACCGGCCATCAGAGAGCCGTTTTCCACATCACCGTCAACCACGGCTAAGCGCAGGGCTCCGGCCCAGAAATGTTCGACCTGAAGCTGGGCTTCTTTCAGATCGACCTGGCCCGACTGCACTTTGTCGAGCATGACGCGCTGGGTTTCCATAAAATGTTCGGTGCCCTTGTTGAGCAGGGCGCGGACCGCAATGACCGGCAGGCGCGGGTCCAGTTGCACGGTTGGCATGGCATCGCGGGCGTTGGCGCGCAGGAACGCTTTTTTGAAATTTTCGTGGGCCATGGCTTCTGTCGCACAGACGAAACGGGTGCCCAACTGGACCCCGGACGCGCCCATTTCAAGATAGGAAACAATGGCCTCGCCGCGACCGATGCCACCGGCGATAAAGACCGGAACGTCTTTGATCACCGGCAGGATTTCCTGGGCCAGCACACTGGTCGAGACCGGGCCGATGTGACCACCGGCTTCCGATCCTTCGATAATCAGGGCATCGACGCCATTTCGCACCAGCCGCCTGGCCAGGGCCAGGACCGGAGCAAAACACATGATCTTGGCACCGGACTGCTTGATCCTGGCAATTGATTCCGCCGTTGGCAGACCACCAGCCAAGACAATATGGCCGACTTTTCGCGCCATACATACATCTATCAAAGCATCTAAGTCCGGGTGCATGGTGATCAGATTGACGCCGAAGGGCTGGTCGGTCATCTGCTGAGTGGCGGCGATTTCCGGTTCCAGCAAATCCGCAGTCATGG
>CBFDVE010000173.1:0-5689 GCA_965613205.1 uncultured Rhodospirillaceae bacterium | reverse complement strand
CGGATCACTCTGCTCATCAAAACTGCCTGACGCCCAGGCGGCTTACGAAAGTGCCCAGTCGATCTGGCCGACGGTTATGGCCGGAGTCAATTTCGTCTTGCATGGGGCCGGATGGCTGGAAGGCGGGCTGGCCAGTTCCTATGAAAAATTCGTCATGGACGCGGACCAATTGGCGATGATGGAAGTGCTGGCCCAAGGCATTGATTTGAGCGACAATGGTCAGGCCATGGACGCCATCAGGGAAGTCGGTCCCGGCGGTCATTACCTGGGCTGCGCCCACACCCAGGCCAATTTCGAAACCGCGTTCTATCGCTCGCCCGTGGCCGATTACGAATCCTTCGAGCAGTGGCAGTCGGAAGGATCGAGAGACGCCGCCAGCCGGGCCAACGGCATCTGGAAACAAATGCTGGCCGATTACCAGGCACCGGAAATTGATCCGGCGATCAACGAAGCCCTGATCGCCTTCATGGATCAGAAAAAAGCATCATTACAGGACTCCGGCTATTGATGACAGATCATCAAGACCTGACCCAAAGCGTGCGCGACTTCTGGTTCGGACCGGAAAATTCGGACGCGTTCGGCACCGACCGGCCCGAATGGTTCGAGAAAAATGCCGACTTCGACGATTCCATCCGCACCGCCTTTCTGGGCTCAGTGGAAGCGGCCATCGCCGGCGATCTGGATGAATTGGCGAAGCATAATGCGATCGATTGCCTGTCCCTGATAATCCTGCTGGATCAGTTTCCGCGCAACCTGTTCCGTCAGTCGGCCAAGGCATTTTCCGGCGATGAAAGGGCTTTGCGGGTGGCCAGGGATGCCATTTCGCGCGGGTTTGATTCAGCAGTGCCACCGTTTCAGCGTTTCTTTTTCTATCTTCCGCTCGAGCACAGCGAAAATATTGCCGACCAGGATCGTTGTGTCGAACTTGTTGCAGCCATGAACAACGACTTGCTGAAATGGGCCGTCGCCCACCGCGATATTATCGCCCGCTTCGGCCGGTTTCCGCACCGCAACATAGCCCTTGGCCGCACCAGTACGGCGCAAGAACGGGAATTTCTCCAAGGCCCCAATTCATCGTTCTGATTGCGAATTTTTTTCTGTCGCCGTGCTCTGTTGACAAGGAGTAAAGGTGGGGGATGGAGCCCGCCTTGAAATCCGAAACACCCAACTGGTTCCGGCAACGACTGAAACGTCATGTGTCGGAAGTTATGCGCTTGTCCTGGCCGGTGATTATTTCCCGCTCCAGCCTGATGACCATGGCCCTGGTCGATACGGTCATGGTCGGCCACTACGCGACCCGTGAACTGGCCTATCTGAGCATCGGCTTGATGCCGTTCATGCCGGTGTTTCTGATCATGCTGGGGATGATCATGGGCACGGTGGTGGTCACGTCGGCGGCCCTGGGGGCGGAAAAGTTCGATCAATGCGGCGCCGCATGGCGGCGCTCGCTGCCCTGTGCCTTCCTGCTAGAGCAACTTCAGCCAATACCAAGCCATTTGACCGGGTTAATTTGCCCTCAAGGGTAGGCGCGTTTTGACGTGCGATGCGGTGCATCGGACGAAACACGCAACACCCCCTTGAGGGCAAAGAAACCCGGCCTCCGGTGGGTCACAATGGCCATTTGGGTGCGTTACGGATTTTGCCCGATGCACCGCATCGCGCCGCAATCCATGCCTTCCCAAATAGCCATTCTGACCCATCAAATGGCTTGGTATTGGCTGAAGTTGCTCTAGGCCTGGTCGGGGTGGTGATTTCCCTGTTCGGCGAAGACCTGTTGTTGCTGGCCGGCCAGACCGACGACATGGCCGCCCACGGGGGCCGCATCATGTTTATTCTCGGCCTCGGTCTGCCGGCCTATCTGATCACCCTCACCAGTTCGCTGTTTCTCGAAGGCATCAAGCGGCCAAAGCCGACGATGATTGCCACGGTGGCGGCAAACTTTTTTAATGTGGCCTTCAACTGGGTATTTATCTATGGCCATTTGGGCTTTCCGGCCCTGGGGGCGGAAGGGTCGGCCATTACGTCGGCTTCAATTCGCTGGCTGCTGGCGATCACGGTGGTGATCTATATCTGGACCATGGCCGATCATCAGAAGTACGGCGTCAGACTATCGCCTTCGGGAGGCTGGAAAGCCTGGGCCGAACAACGCCGGATCGGATATTCCGCCGCCGTCAGCATCGGCGGCGAAGCCACATCGTTTGCCATCATCGGCCTGTTCGCCGGGTGGCTTGGCACCGTGCCCCTGGCCGCCTATTCGATTTCCTTCAATCTGATTTCCATGGCCTTCATGGTCTCACTCGGGGTCGGCTCGGCGACCGTGGTGCGGGTCAGCATCGCCCGTGGGCGCGGCGACCGGGCCGACTTGCGGCTGGCCGGATGGACCGGGCTCGGCCTCAATACCGCGTTCATGGGACTGCTTGGGCTGGTCTTTATTTTCGCGCCTTCGCTGCTGGCGTCGGCCTACACAAACGATGGCGAGGTGATCACTATCGCCGTTACCCTGATCGCCTTTTGTGGCATGGTCATTGTCGTTGATGGTGGCCAGTCGGTCATGGTCGCGGCGTTGCGCGGCAGCGGCGGCATCTGGTCCCCGGCTATTATCCAGACCTTTTCCTACATGGTGATCCTGATTCCGCTTGGCTGGTATCTGGGAATTTACCGGGACATCGGCGCGATTGGCCTGTACTACGCCATTCTGACCGCCAGCCTGGTCTCGTTTTCCCTGCTCTCGGCCCGGTTTTACCGGGTCGGACGGGGTTAAGCAGAAACTTAAGCCACGGTGATCTCAACCCCATACTCACCAGCCGCATCTTCCAGCCAGGTCCACAGGTATTCGGCAAATGACCGGTGCACGTATATGTTATAGGTCGGTGCCCTGGTGCGTTTGTTCTGGGCGGTCTGATGGATCAGCACATGGGCCAGGGCGAGGGTCGATTGCACGCACTGGCCGGGGCCGAAGGCGCGGGGGTGGAAATCGATGGCGCAGCCCTTCATCAGCACATGGCGGGCGTGCTTGCCCGATAACTCGATGATGGTTCGGCTGTCCGACACATCGAAGACGGCGGCGTGAAGATCGGCCAGACTTTTTTCAAGACTGAATATAATTTTACCCCCACCGTCGGCGACGGCGGCGATCAGCCATTCGTCGGGACCCATCCACAAGGCGGTGATCCGGCCTTTGCCGGTGGTCGTATTGGCAGTCAGGGGCAGGGGTAAGCCCATGGCTTTTTTGGTTGCGTTCAGGAAGGCCGCATCGTCCGGGTCGCCGCGCAGTCCGATCATGGTGTGGAACGGGCGCTCGCCCATTCGAACCCCGGCCTTTTGGTCCGGGCGGGGTCGGGCATAAAGACCCAAAGAGGCCAGGGCACTTTGCCGGTGGAAACCATCAACCATTGAGCCGTTCTCCCTGCGGGTCGAAAAACACCGGGTTGACGATTTCGGCGGTGATGGTTTTGTCTTTCAGGGGCGCGTGGATTGTTTCGCCCAGTCGGTTGCGTCCATCCATGACCACGGCGAGCGCAATGGCGCGGCCCATGTTGGCGCTGTAATAG
Source organism: uncultured Rhodospirillaceae bacterium (assembly GCA_965613205.1). GTDB lineage: Bacteria > Pseudomonadota > Alphaproteobacteria > Rhodospirillales > JABHCV01 > CAZZKE01. The sequence goes on along the minus strand of CBFDVE010000173.1, from coordinate 2,138 downwards.
CTCGACGTGACATGGCCGATCATGTCCATGGGCGGGGCGCTTTTAAGGTCTGCCACCAGTTGCGCGCCTTCCGGTAAAACCTGGTCGCCATCGGTGGTCAATAAGCCGACCAGTTGCTTGCGTCCCGGTCGCAGACAGTCGGGCCGCTGCAAAGACCGGCGACCGATGAAATCTTTCTTTTTCGAGACCATCCAGTCCATAGCCAGATCATTCGGTGTGGTTGTGCCATCGGTTTCCTGGCCGACGATGATGAAGCCCTTTTCGGCCCGCAGAATGTGCATGGTTTCCGTGCCATAAGGGGTGATGTTGTATTTTTCACCGCCGTTCAGCAGCGCCGTCCACAAGGCCAGGCCCAGATTGGCCGGCACGTTGATCTCGTAGGACATTTCGCCGGTAAAGCTGATCCTGAATATACGTGCCGGGATGCCGCCGACGGTGGCGGTCTGAAAGCTCATGAACGGGAAGGCGTCGCTGGATAAATCCAGGTCGGTGAACTCGGCCAGCAAATCCCGCGCCTTGGGGCCGCAGAGCGTCATGGTCGCCCAATATTCGGAGACCGAATTGCAATAGACCTTCAGTTCCGGCCATTCCGTTTGCAGCCATTCCTCCAGCCATGCCAGCACGCTAGCCGCATTGCCGGTGGTGGTGGTCATGTGATAGTGGTTTTCGGCCAGCCGGACGGTAACGCCGTCGTCCATCACCATGCCGTCCTCGCCCAGCATCAGGCCGTACCGGCAGCGTCCGACGGCCAGCCTGCCCCAGGCGTTGGTGTAGATGCGGTTGAGAAATTCCGCCGCGTCCGGGCCCTGAATATCAATCTTACCCAAGGTCGAGGCGTCGACAATGCCGATGCCATTGCGCGCCGCCAGGCATTCCCGGTCCAACGATTCCTGCATGGTTTCGCCGGGCCGGGGATAATACCAGGGGCGCTTCCACTGGCCCACGTCTTCGAACATCGCCCCGTTGCTGAGATGCCAGTGATGCAGGGCAGTTTTGCGTTCGGGATCGGAAAACTGAGCCACATCGCGCCCGGCCAGGGCGCCATAAGTGACCGGCGTGAAGGGCGGGCGAAAGGTCGTGGTGCCGACTTGGGGTATGGGTTTTCCAAGCGCCCCCGACAGCACCGCCATGCCCGCAATATTGCCGGTCTTGCCCTGGTCCGGGCCCATGCCGAGCGTGGTGTAGCGTTTGACGTGTTCGACCGAATGATAGCCTTCCCGCGCCGCCAGTTCGATATCGGCGACGGTCACGTCGTTATGCAGATCGATGAAATGCCTGGTTCCAAAACCCTTGACGCTCCCGTCCGGGACCACCCACAAGGCCTTGAGCGGGCTTTCCTTGATCTGTTCCACCGCCGGCCTCTTCGCTTTCGAAGTCGCCTTGAAACCGGCCAGTTTGGCCGCCGCAATGCCGGCGGCATGGCCCTCGGACAGGCAGTCATTCAACCCGAATGCGCCGTTCGCCGCCCCGGCGGAGCGTTCGGCCTGAACCGGTTTGCCGGGTGTAAAGGCTTGAATAAGGTCATCGAACCGGGCCTTGCCGCCGGATTGCGAATGCAGGTGGACGACCGGATTCCAGCCGCCGGACGATCCCAGTACATCACACGGGATCCGTCGGGTTTCATCACTGAGCAGGCCGCTCTCCGGGCTTGTCCGGCGAACCTCGACCGCCTTGACGCGGCGCTTGCCGATGACGGCGGTTACCGCCCAGCCATCCAGCACTTCGATGCCCCGCGCCCGCGCCAGATCGGGCAGTTCGCCGTCCGGGTCATGACGCAAGTCGACGATGGCGGCGACTTTGATTCCGGCTGAATCCAGGTCGAGAGCCGAGCGGTAAGCGTTATCGTTGTTGGTGAAAATCAACGCCTCGCCGCCGGGCCTGACGGCGAAGCGATTGAGATAGGTCCTGAGCGCCCCGGCCAGCATGACGCCGGGGCGGTCGTTATCGGCAAATACCAACGGTCGCTCGATGGCCCCGGTGGCCAGTACGACCTGTTTGGCGCGGACCCGCCAGAGCCGTTCGCTGGTTCCTTCGACGGGCTTGGCGACGTCTATATGGCGGCGTTCGAGCAGACCCAGATAATTGTGATCATAGTAGCCGAACGCGGTGGTCCGGGTCAGGACGCGCACTTCGGCCAT
>CBFDVE010000172.1:0-5691 GCA_965613205.1 uncultured Rhodospirillaceae bacterium | reverse complement strand
AGTGGTTTGCGTATACGCACCCTGGCAAATGAGATTATTCCTTGCCTGTGCGGTTCGGCCTTTAAGAATAAAGGTGTGCAGGCCATGTTGGACGCAGTCATTGACTACATGCCAGCGCCGATCGATGTTCCCGCTATTAAAGGGGTGCTCGATGATAAGAATGAGTCGGAGGCGGAGCGTCGCTCCAGCGACGATGAACCTTTTGCGGCATTGGCGTTTAAGATTGCGACTGACCCGTTTGTAGGGACGCTGACCTTTTTTCGCGTCTACTCGGGGATATTGAAATCCGGTGACTCGGTGTATAACCCGGTCAAAGGTAAAAAAGAACGCATTGGCCGAATTTTGCAAATGCATTCGAATTCTCGCGATGAGATAAAGGAAGTACGGGCAGGCGATATTGCCGCTGCAGTAGGTCTAAAGGATGTAACGACCGGTGAAACGCTGTGTGATGTGAATAATGTCATCACGCTGGAAAAAATGGATTTTCCGGAGCCGGTTATTTCCGTGGCGATTGAGCCGCGGACACAGGCTGACCAGGAGAAAATGGGTATTGCGCTGGGTAAGCTGGCACAGGAAGACCCGTCTTTTCGAGTACATACCGACGAAGAGTCGGCACAGACGATTATTTCAGGGATGGGCGAGTTGCATCTGGAGATTATCGTCGAACGCATGAAGCGTGAATTTAGTGTAGATGCCAATGTAGGTGCACCACAAGTTGCGTTCCGCGAGACGATTCGTTCGGTGAACGAGAAGGCGGAAGGTAAGTTTGTACGACAATCGGGTGGCCGTGGTCAATATGGACACGTAGTGCTGAAGATTGAACCGCAGCCAACAGGTAAAGGCTACGAGTTTGTGAATGAGATTGCTGGCGGTGTTATCCCGAAGGAATATATTTCTTCAGTGGATAAAGGCATTCAGGAAGCAATGCAGAATGGTGTCATTGCCGGCTTCCAGATGGAAGATGTGAAAGTAACTTTGTACGACGGTTCCTTTCATGATGTGGACTCTTCGGAGATGGCGTTCAAGATTGCCGGTTCGATGGGTTTCCGGGAAGGGGCAAGGCAGTGTGACCCCGTTTTGCTTGAGCCGCTGATGAATGTGGAAGTGGTGTCACCGGAAGAATACATGGGTGATGTTGTTGGCGACCTTAATCGCCGCCGCGGCATGATCAGGGAAATGGACGAGAGTCCGAGTGGGAAAGTAGTTCGTGCGGATGTACCGTTGAAGGAAATGTTTGGTTATGCCACATCCCTCCGGTCACAGTCGCAGGGACGAGCCACTTACAGTATGGAATTTGAGAAGTACGCTGAGGTGCCAAATAACATCTCGGATGACATTGTGAATAGATAATTTTAGCGAAAAGACAGTTTTAGGTTGAAGAGACAATTTTAGTTTTTTTTGAATTAACTTTATATTAAGAGGACAAGAGCCGTGTCTAAAGAAAAATTCGAACGCAACAAACCGCACGTGAACGTGGGCACGATTGGCCACGTTGATCACGGTAAGACGACGTTAACCGCGGCGATCACCAAGGTCATGGCGGAGAAACACGGTGGCGAGTTCAAAGACTACGCCAACATCGACAGCGCTCCCGAAGAACGCGCGCGCGGCATCACGATTGCAACCGCGCACGTTGAATATGAATCAGCGAACCGTCACTACGCGCACGTTGATTGCCCGGGACACGCGGATTATGTGAAAAACATGATTACCGGCGCGGCGCAAATGGACGGCGCGATTTTAGTCTGTTCAGCGGCCGACGGCCCGATGCCCCAAACCCGTGAGCACATCTTATTGTCTCGCCAGGTCGGCGTACCGCACATCGTGGTTTACATGAATAAAGCCGACCAGGTGGACGACGACGAATTATTAGAACTGGTTGAAATGGAAATCCGTGAGTTGCTGGACAAGTACGATTTCCCCGGCGACGACACCCCGGTTATCACCGGTTCGGCGTTAAAAGCGCTGGAAGGCGATACCTCGGAGATGGGTGTTCCTTCGATTGAAAGACTGGTTGACGCGATGGATACCTACTTTCCTGAGCCCGAACGTGCGATTGATGGCGCGTTCATCATGCCGATTGAAGACGTGTTCTCGATCTCCGGTCGCGGCACGGTGGTCACCGGGCGGATCGAAGCCGGAGTGGTCAAGACCGGCGAGGAAGTCGAAATCGTTGGTATTAAAGACACCGAAAAGACCACCTGCACGGGGGTCGAGATGTTCCGCAAGCTGCTCGATCAGGGTGAAGCCGGTGACAACGTCGGCGTGCTGCTGCGCGGCACCAAGCGCGAAGAGGTCGAGCGCGGCCAGGTTTTGGCCAAGCCCGGTTCGATCACGCCGCACACCAAGTTCAAGTGCGAAGCCTACATTCTGACCAAGGATGAAGGCGGTCGTCATACGCCGTTTTTCGCCAACTACCGGCCCCAGTTCTACTTCCGCACGACCGATGTAACCGGCACGGTGGTGCTGCCCGAAGGCACGGAAATGGTCATGCCGGGCGACAACATCACCATGGAAATCGAGCTGATTGCGCCGATTGCCATGGATGACGGCCTGCGCTTCGCCATTCGCGAAGGCGGTCGTACCGTCGGTGCCGGGGTGGTGGCCAAGGTCGTCGAGTAGATTATTGATAAATTAAACGCCTCGCTTTTTTAGTGGGGCGTTTTTCACAGAACAGGTTCGAAGACTATGGAACATCAAAATATCCGCATCCGCCTGAAGGCATTTGATCATCGTATCCTTGATCAGTCGGCTGGCGAAATCATTAACACCGCCAAGCGTACCGGCGCCGATGTTCGTGGTCCGATCCCGCTGCCCACACGGATCGAAAAATTCACCGTTCTGCGCTCGCCGCACATCGACAAGAAGTCGCGCGAACAGTTCGAAATCCGGACCCACAAGCGGGTTCTCGATATCGTCGATCCGACTCCACAGACGGTCGATGCCTTGATGAAACTCGACCTCGCCGCCGGCGTTGATGTCGAAATCAAGCTTTAGGAACTGAAGATCATGCGTACAGGTCTGATTGCACAGAAACTTGGCATGTCGCGCGTTTTCGCCGATGACGGGCGTCATATCCCGGTCACCGTGCTGAAAGTGGACAATTGCCAGGTGATTGCCCAGCGCACCCAGGAAAAAGATGGCTATACGGCCGTTCAGCTTGGTATCGGTACGGCGAAAGTAAAAAGAATGTCGAAAGCCCTGCGCGGTCATTTCGCCAAGTCCAAGGTCGAGCCGAAACAGCAGGTGGCGGAATTCCGCGTCAGCGCCGATGCCCTGATTGATGTCGGGGCCCGGTTGTCGGTCGAACACTTTATCAGCGGGCAAATCGTCGATGTCGCCGGGACGAGCCAGGGTAAAGGGTTCGCCGGCGCCATGAAGCGGCATAATTTCAGTGGATTGCGGGCCACCCACGGGATTTCCATTTCACACCGTTCGCACGGTTCCACCGGTCAGTGCCAGGACCCCGGAAAAGTGTTCAAGGGTAAAAAAATGGCCGGTCACATGGGTGATGTGCGGGTCACCACCCAGAACCTGGAAGTGGTCTCGACCGATACGCAACGGGGCCTGATTCTGGTTCGCGGCGCGGTGCCCGGTTCGAAAGGCGGTTACGTCTATATTTCCGATGCGGTCAAAGTTGCGGCTCCTGAGGGTCTGCCGTTCCCGGCCGCCCTGATTGGCGACGACGCACCGGCCGAAGACGCACCGGTTGAAGCCGCCGCCGAACAAACCGCCACCGACGAGGCCGCTACCGAACAAGCGCCCGCGAGCGAAACGAAGGAATAAGTCATGAAGTGCGATGTCATCAGCCTGGATAACAAGAAAGTCGGCTCGGTCGATCTTGACGACAGCGTGTTCGCAGCACCCGTTCGCGCCGACCTCATGGCGCGGACCGTCAACTGGCAATTGGCCAAGCGCCGTGGCGGCAACCATGCCACCAAAGGCCGCTCCGATGTCAGTGGCTCCAACGCCAAGCCGTTCAAGCAAAAGGGCACGGGACACGCCCGCCAGGGCACCAAGCGGGCGCCGCAAATGCGCAGCGGCGGCGTGGTCTTTGGTCCTCATGTGCGAGATCACGGATTTTCCCTGCAAAAGAAAGTCCGCAAACTGGCCCTTAAATCGGCCCTGTCCTCGAAACAGGCCGATGGCAAGCTGGTGATCCTTGATGAAGCCAAAATGAAAAAAGCGAAAACCGCCGATCTGGTCAAAACCCTGGCCAAGCTGGGCTGGGGCCGGGCGCTGGTTATCGATGGCGCCGAAGTCGATGGAAATTTCGTCAAGGCCGCCGGTAACCTGTATGAAATCAACGTCCTGCCGAGTCAGGGCGCCAACGTTTATGACATCCTGCGCAGCGACACCCTGGTGCTCACCAGGGACGCTGTCGAAAAGCTTGTGGAGCGTTTGAAATGAGCCTGAGCAAATATAGTGGCAAGGCGACACCGAGCAAGGAGCGCATGTACGAGCTTCTGCGCTCGCCCATCATCACCGAGAAATCAACCCTGCTGTCCGAACACAACCAGGTCAGCTTCAGCGTCCCCATGGACGCCAGCAAACCGGAAATCAAGGCTGCCGTCGAAGACTTGTTCAAGGTCAGCGTGACGGCTGTCAATACGTTGATCAACAAGGGCAAAACCAAAATGTTCCGCGGTCGCCCTGGCAAACGTAACGACACCAAGAAAGCCATGGTCACCCTGGCCGAAGGCCAGTCAATCGACATCACGACAGGGATTTAGGTTTAAATCATGGCACTCAAGCATTTCAAACCCACCACCCCTGGCCGTCGCGGACTGGTTCTCGTCGACCGGTCCGATCTGTGGAAGGGCAAGCCTGAAAAAGCGTTGACCGAAGGTCTGCGCAAAAAGGGTGGTCGTAACAATACCGGCCGGATCACCGCCCGCCGTCGCGGTGGTGGCCACAAGCGGCGTTATCGCATGGTCGATTTCAAGCGCACCAAATTTGCTGTGGTCGGCGTTATCGAACGGCTCGAATACGATCCCAACCGGACCGCCTTCATCGCCCTGATTGCCTATCAAGATGGCGAACGGGCCTATATTATCGCGCCCCAGCGGGTGTCGGTTGGTGACAAGGTCGTTTCCGGTGTACAGGTCGATATCAAGCCCGGCAATGCCATGCCCATGAAGAACATTCCGGTCGGCACGATCATCCACAACGTCGAAATGAAGCCCGGCAAGGGCGGTCAGATCGCCCGTTCGGCTGGTACTTACGTGCAATTGATCGGCAAGGATCAGGGCTATGCCCAGCTTCGCTTAAGCTCCGGCGAATTGCGTATGGTGCTGTCCGAATGCATGGCCACGGTCGGCGCCGTATCGAACCCGGATCAGCAGAACATCAAGCTTGGCAAGGCCGGTCGCAATCGCTGGCTCGGCAAGCGTCCGTCGGTTCGCGGTGTCGCCATGAACCCCATCGACCACCCGCACGGTGGTGGCGAAGGGCGCACGTCCGGTGGTCGCCATCCGGTCACGCCCTGGGGTAAACCGACAAAAGGCAAACGTACTCGTAGCAACAAAAAGACGGATCGGCTGATTATGCGCCGTCGTCACAGCAAGAAGTAGGAGGTCGATTTGGCTCGATCCGTATGGAAAGGTCCGTTCGTAGACGGCTACCTTCTGAAAAAAGCAGAGGCCAGTCGCGCCAGTGGCCGCAACGAGGTGATCAGGATATGGTCCCGTC
>CBFDVE010000171.1:0-5743 GCA_965613205.1 uncultured Rhodospirillaceae bacterium | reverse complement strand
CAATCACGGGAAACACGGCGCGGTCGGTGCTGAAAAAGGTGTTCGCCAAGACGGAAACCAGCCGCCAATCCGACCTTGTCAGCCTCGTCTTATCGACCCCGGCGGTTAACCGGGAACGAATCGAGGACTGAACACGGCATCGTCTCACCAACAATCCCTCACCTGTTCTTGGGACAAATTACGGGGACGACAAAATTACCAAAATTGAATTACGGTGCCAGTTGAATTACGGTGCGACACAGGGACACCCTCATTTATTGGGTGTGCATTAACTGTATTAGTTCCGACCTGATCTGACATCTCTCCCTTGAATTACGGTGCCAGAATTACGGTGCCAGTTTACTAATTACGTAACTCAACTAATAAACTGTCACGATAATTTTGTGTCACGATAATTTTGACCATGGATTTAAGCGGCGTACCCGGCTTGCAGGCTGTCGAGCATCAGGCTGTAGGGAACCTGGGTCGGCACATCGCTTTCGTCGAGTACGACGTTGGCGACGAGAAGTTCTGGAATAAGGTCGTTTAACACATCGACCAGGTCTTGCGGTGAAGCGGCTTCCGCGTTCAGGCCGGGAACGTCTGAAGCAGAGACGAACCAGACGCCGGTCGCCTCGTCCTTTTCCGCCTTAACGTAAAACCTGTGATCGTCCAACATTTCCATATCTCCCGTGCTGTTGGGATTATACATCAATGGAGTGTGCCACCGAACCACCCCCCTCGTTTTTTCCGGTGGGGTCGGTTAGATTGGGCCGCGAACGGTGATGTCTGGGTAAATTCTGGGAGAGCCGGGGTGATTGAACCCGAGACAATTGAAGACGAGCTGGAAAGCGGCGTCGAGCGCCAAGTGGTCGAGGCGCTGGAGGCCGGGGCCGTAGAGCGGGTGCGCGAGCTGGTCGAGCCCTTGCACTATGCCGATATGGCCGACCTGCTGGAACATCTGAGTGCCGACGAGCGGCAGTTGTTCCTGCAAATATCGCAAGGTGACCTGGACCCGGAAGTGTTTCTCGAACTGGACGAAGTGGTTCGCGACGAGGTCGTCGAGCAACTGGGCGTCGATTATGTCGCCGCCGCCGTCTCTGAGTTGGAAACCGACGATGCGGTCACCGTCGTCGACGAGTTGGACGACGACGAACAGGCAAAAGTTCTGGCCGCCATTCCCGCCGGTGATCGGCGGCTGATCGAAGAAGGCCTTTCCTATCCGGAAGACAGCGCCGGCCGCCTGATGCAGCGCGAAGTAATGACCGTGCCGGAATTCTGGAGCGTCGGCGAAACGATAGATTTCATGCGTGAAAATGCCGATGGCGAGTCGTCGGTTGCGCTGCCCGATATGTTTTATGATATTTTCGTCGTCGATCCATCCTACAAGCCTTTGGGCAGTATTCCCCTGAGCCGCCTGCTGCAAGCCAAGCGACCGGTCGCGGTGACCGATTTGATGGCGACGGAACTTAAAACCATCCCGGTCGACATGGATCAGGAAGATGTCGCCTATTTGTTCAGCCAGCGGGATCTGGTGTCGGCCCCGGTGATCGGCGGCGGTGGGCGGCTGGTCGGGGCGATCACCATCGATGACGTGGTCGATGTGATCCACGAAGAACACGAAGAAGATATCATGCTAATGGGCGGGGTGCGGGAAGATGATCTGTATTCCGCCGCCGCCGATACGGCCAAGGCACGATTTTCCTGGCTGCTGGTTAACCTGGTCACGGCAGTGGCGGCCTCGGTAATTATCGGCCTGTTCGAAGGATCGCTGGAACAAATGGTGGCGCTGGCCGTGCTCATGCCCATTGTCGCCTCGATGGGCGGTAACGCCGGCACCCAGACCCTGACCGTCACCATCCGCGCCCTGGCCATGAAAGACCTGACCCGCACCAACGCCCGGCGGGTGATCGGCAAGGAACTGATCGTCGGCAGCCTGAATGGGGTGGTGTTTGCCCTGATTACCGGCGGGGTCGCCTGGTTGTGGTTCGATAGCCAGGCGCTGGGTGCGGTGATTGCGGCGGCGATGATCATCAACATGGTCGTCGCCGGGCTGGCCGGAACGATCATTCCGCTGATGCTGGAACGGGCCGGGATCGATCCGGCCATTGCGTCGAGCGTGTTCCTGACCACCCTCACCGATATCGTCGGCTTCGCCGCCTTCCTGGGATTGGCGGCGGCATTCCTTTTCTGATTGCGAGGGGGCTGGATAACTCAACCGGTTCCCTCCATATTGAAGGGCAACGGACGCAGGAGGAATGACCATGGATGGATCAGAAGAAAAAATCAGACAGATCGTCGGCACTTCGGCGGGGATGCCGGCATCCGATGGCGACGGGGTCAGCCTGACCCGTATTGTTGGCACACCGCAACTCGATATGGTCGATCCGTTTTTGCTGCTCGATGCTTTTGGTTCCGACAAGCCCGATGATTACATCGGCGGCTTTCCCGATCATCCGCACCGGGGCTTCGAGACGGTGACATATATGCTGGCCGGGCGAATGCGCCACAAGGACAGCGCCGGTCACGAAGGGGTCATCGAAACGGGTGGAATTCAGTGGATGACGGCGGGGCGGGGTATTGTCCATTCGGAAATGCCGGAACAGGAAAGTGGCCTGCTGGCCGGATTTCAGTTGTGGGTCAATTTACCGGCCAGCGACAAAATGGTCGCGCCCGGCTATCAGGAATATCCGGCCTCCGAAATTCCCGTCGAGGCCATCGACGGTGGCGGAGAAATCCGCGTTCTCACCGGGCGTACCGATGGCGGCACCGAAGGGCCGGTCAGGAACATCGCCACCGAGCCTTTGTACCTGGACGTTCATTTGAACAAGAACGTCGGGTTCAGCCAGGCTATGACCGCAGGCCACGCCGGGTTTCTTTATGTGATCGATGGCGCCATTTCGGTCGGTCGGGAAGGTGAGCCATTAAGTGCCGGAATGCTCGGTCTGCTGGGGCCGGGCGACCGGGTCCAGGTCATCGCCGGGGATGCGGACAGCCGCTTTCTGATGATCGCCGGGCGGCCCCTGAACGAACCGGTGGCCAGGGGCGGGCCTTTTGTCATGAACACCCGGGAAGAAGTCGTGCAGGCCTTCCAGGATTTCCAGTCGGGGAATTTTTAATGGGATTGCTGGTCGATGGAAAATGGCTCAATCAATGGTATGATACCAAGGCCAGTGAGGGAAAGTTCGAGCGCAAGTCGGCCCAGTTTCGCAACTGGGTGACCGCCGACGGGTCGCCCGGCCCGTCGGGCAAGGGGGGCTTTGCCGCCGAACCGGGACGCTATCATCTGTATGTCTCCCATGCTTGTCCGTGGGCCCATCGGACGATGATTTTCCGCTCCTTAAAAGGCCTTGAACAGGCCATAACCGTATCCGTGGTCAACTGGTTCATGGGCGATGACGGTTGGCATTTCGGTGCCGGTGACGGGGTTGTTGACGATGCCATAAACGGCGCCGGTTTTTTGCACCAGGTCTATACCGCGGCCGATCCGGATTACAGCGGCCGGGTCACCGTGCCGGTGTTGTGGGACAAGCAACAAAATACCATTGTCTGCAATGAATCTTCTGAAATCATCCGCATGTTCAATTCGGCCTTTGATGGTGTTGGTGCGGCGACCGGGGACTATTACCCGCAAGCCCTGCGCCCTGAAATAGATGCCCTTAATAAAGTCGTCTACGACACCCTGAATAACGGCGTTTACAAATGCGGATTTGCGACCAGCCAAGATGCCTACGAAGCCGCCGTGGTGCCCTTGTTCGAGACTCTCGACGATCTGGAACGGCGATTGGGCGACAATCGTTACCTGTTAGGCCCGACCATCACCGAGGCCGACTGGCGCACCTTCACCACCCTGATCCGCTTCGATGCGGTTTATGTCGGCCACTTCAAATGCAATTTGAAACGCCTCGCCGACTATCCTAATTTGTCGGGCTATTTACGCGACTTGTACCAGCGGCCCGGCATCGCCGCGACCGTGCATATGGATCACATCAAGAACCATTATTACCGCAGCCACGACACCATCAACCCGACCAGAATCGTCCCCCTGGGTCCGGTGCAGGATTTTACCGCCCCGCACCAGCGACATCTGCTCGGCTGAGCAGTTGAAAAAGGGAAACCGATGATTGACCACTTGGGGATCACCGTCAGCAATCTCGAAAAAAGCACCGCATTTTATGTCCAGGCGTTGGGGGCTCTTGGTTACGTCCTTTGTAATAACGGCCCTGGTCTCGCTAGCTTCGGAGTCCCGGAAGGACATGGCAAAAGCGCCGATCCGGGAGGTGAATTCTGGATATCCGAAGGCGTCCCGATGAAACCCCGCATGCATGTCGCCTTCAATGCCGCTTCGCCGGCGGATGTCGATGCCTTCCATGCCGCGGGGCTGGCTGCGGACGGAACAGAAAACGGCGCGCCGGGAGTTCGCGCACAATATCATCCAGGTTACTATGCGGCATTCGTGCTCGATCCGGACGGATACAATATCGAGGCCGTCTGTCATATGGATTAAATTCATCCGCCGAGCCGACGGTTTTGCTTTACGTTTACGTAAACGTAAGCTAGGCTGCCGTCATGATGGAAACATGTGGCATCGCCGAACTGGCGCGGGAATTCGATGTCACCACCCGCACCATTCGCTTCTACGAAGACAAGGGATTGCTGATGCCGGACCGGCAGGGTCGGCGGCGGGTCTACAGCCCCCGCGATCAGGTCCGCCTGCGCCTGATTATGCGCGGCAAGCGTCTGGGGTTTTCGCTGGAAGAAATCCGTCGCATGATTGATTTGTACGACAGCGACCCGTCGGAAGTGGCGCAACTGAAACTGTTCCTGGAAAAGATTGGCGAGCGCAAGCATGTGCTGTGCCGCCAGCAAGCCGATATCACGGCCATTCTGAAAGAATTGCAGTCGCTCGAAAAACAAAGCACCAAACTGCTCAGGCAAAAGGAACGGGACCAGTGAGCGCACTTCCCATCACCTATCGGGGCGCCGTTTATCCCTGGCATTGCGACCACATGGGTCATATGAATGTGGCCTGGTACGTGGGCAAATTCGACGAGGCGACGTGGAACTTGTTCAACATGGTCGGGTTGTCGCCATCCTACCTGCGGTCCAGCGGGCGCGGTGTCGCGGCGGTCGATCAGCACACCAAATACATCAACGAACTTCATGCCGGGGATGTGGTCACTATCCGCTCGCATTTGTTGTCGCTTGAAGGCAAGAAAATCCGTTTTCAGCACCGCATGTTCAATGGTGAAACCAATGAACTGGCGGCGAGTACGGATCTGTTGGGGATCTGCATGGACACGGCCATTCGCAAATCGTGCGACTTTTCGGACCCTGTTATCCAGGCCGCTCAGGCGATGATCGCCGAGCAGGGGGGCGGGCTTCGATGATGAGTGAACACACCGTGCGCAACCCGGATTTCGAAACCCTGATCCGCACCAGTTTCGGCAAACAGGGCGTGATGAAACTGATTGGCGCGACGGTCGGCGCGATCACCCCCGGTGCCTGCGAAATCCGTCTGCCGTATTCAGATGAAGTATCCCAGCAGCACGGTTTTTTCCATGGCGGTATTATCGGCACCATTGCCGATTCCGCCGGTGGATATGCGGCCTTTACTCTAATGGCCGATGGTGATGGAATCCTGACCGTCGAATACAAGTTGAATTTACTGGCCCCGCCGATGGGGATTTACTGATCGCGCGGGGTCGGGTGATCAAACCGGGGCGGACCTTGACGGTATGCCAAAGTGACGTTTTTGTTCAAA
>CBFDVE010000170.1:0-5928 GCA_965613205.1 uncultured Rhodospirillaceae bacterium | reverse complement strand
CTTATTAACGCTCGATGGTATAAGCAGCACCGGGCCGGGTTAAAAGCGGTTTTTTGTCTATATGGCGAGTTCAGTCCCCTGCCCCAGGCCGACTTTGCCGGTCATGCCAAACCCTCAGGATATGGACCTCATTTGATCGAATTCGATAAATCAAAGTATACGGCAGGGTTGAAACAACAAGTTCATGTGTGCCGGGCGCATCACCTTGATGTCCCGATTTCGGAAATTCGCCAAGACGATCGGCAGATTGCATAATGCGCCGGGCTATATTACCAGCGATGCCGGGGTTTTCCTGCTCAATATATGCTCTGATTTGAGCAAGATCGGTGATCGCCCGATCCGTCCAGGAAATATTCATTCAGGGGCAGGCAATTCGTCTTTTTTGCCCCAGCTTTTCAGCCAGGTTTTGACCTTTTCATGAGGCACAGTATGGCCTTCGTCAGCCGCCTTGATACCTTCTGCAATGGCAGTCCGTTTGGCTTCATCTATTTGATTTGTTTCGTCATCAGCGACGTCACCAAGAGAATGTTCCATCGACAAAGCTTACATGATTTGACCGGATATTTCAAATGAACCGTTGCACATATCATTCCTCGATGTTGTCGAGGATTTCTTCCCGGGCCCGGTCAAACTGGCGTTTCAACTTGCTTTGCAGGGCCTTGGTTTCCACCTTCAGTTCTTTTTCCATGCGCTTGATGCGGCGGGTCAGGTCTTCGACCCGGTAGATCGTTTGCCGTCGTTGGCGGGCCTGGTGGCGGCGGAAATATTTCATTAGTTGCCATTCGCCGACCACGGCCAGCAGAATAATGCCGGTCAGAATGAAAACAATGGCGACGATCAGATACTGCACCTTGTCAAAGGCAAACAAGGCCCCCCAGAAACCGATGGTGACCAGGGAAGCCGCCACCGTAAACAGTAGCCTACGACTGACCACGCTCTTGTCCCGGTGCACGTTTTCCGCCGCCATGACCGCAGTGGCGATCTCGAACCGGGCCATGTCCTGCCATTGTTTCAGGTTCATGCCTTCGGCCAGGGTGCGACCTTCGCGGATGAATTGTTCGAGCCGCTTGACGACGAAATCCGCCCGTTGCTGGGGCGACGGATCGCTGCTTTCTTCGGGCGGCGGGTTGCTGTCTTCGTAGTCGGGCAATTGCACCGATGGCGCGTCAGGAATCTGCAACTCATTATCGCGGGCCAAATTCACGGGCTATTCCTGTCAAAATAAGGAAGTACCGGCAAATTATAAGACCCAACAGTTGCCCGAAGATTAAAGCCCGTCGATGACATCTTTCAGCATGTCGCGGATTTTCAGGGCCAGTTGGCCCAAATCCGCGTTGTCGATGGCCTGCATGGAGGCGGCGGGATCGACGGCGGAAACCTCGACCGAGCCATCGTCGTGCTGTTGCACCACCACGTTACAAGGCAACATGGTGCCGATCTTGTTTTCGTGTTGCAGGGCCTGGTAGGCGTAGGTGGGATTGCATGCGCCCAGAATGATGTAGGGATTGATGTCCTTGTCGATTTTCTCCTTCATGGCTTTCTGCACATCTATCGTCGTCAACACGCCGAAACCTTTTTCCTTGAGCCGCCCGGTCACGGTTTCGATGGCCTCGTCATAGGTTTGCGCCACGGTTTTGGAGAAGTGATAAGTCATATTCTGGGTTTCCTCTGGTCTTGAAAATGGGGTGGTACTGGCCTGTAAATGGGCTGGTTTTCGGAGAATTGCAAGGGATGGGGAGGGACAGGGCTTGCAGAATCGGGCGCAAACGCCCAAATTAGGGGAATGAAACACAATGAATACGAATTCCGCACCGCAAAATATCGCATCGGCGATGTCGTTCGCCACCGGGTTTATCCGTTCCGGGGGGTCATTTTCGATGTCGATCCCGAATTCGACAACGACGAAGAATGGTGGCTGGCGATCCCCGAAGATGTCCGCCCGCACAAGGATCAGCCATTTTATCACCTGATGGCGGAAAACGAAGACTCCAGCTATATCGCCTATGTGTCGGAGCAAAATCTGCTGCCCGACGAAAGCGGCGAACCGGTGTCCCACCCCAACGCGGAAGAATTCTTCGAAGGCTTCAGCGAAGGCCGCTACATCATGTCGCCGGGGCAGACTAACTGATCAAGGCCTCGCGCGTCCGTATCGGCAACCGGCAAGCCCGCAGACTTTGGCTGGCCGCTCAGGGACTGGCGGCGACCCCCACCGGGCCTTTGGATATTCTGTCGATCATCCGGCAACTGGGTTTTGTTCAGCTCGATAGCATTCGCGTGGTCGCCCGCGCCCATGATCACATTATCTGGAGCCGCAACCAGAACTACCGGGAAGCCCGGTTGAACGCGCTGCTGGCCGAAGACCGCAGCGTGTTTGAACATTACACTCACGATGCCTCCCTTCTGCCGATGGAGTTTTACCCCATGTGGCGGCGACAGTTCCGCCGCCTGAAGGATCGCATCGAAGGCGGTAAATACTATGCTTCCATGCTGGACAGGAAAGGCCGGTCAGCGATCAAGAAACGGATCGCCGACGAAGGCCCCCTGTCGACCCACGCATTTGATACAAAAATTTCCGGGGCCAAAAAAATGTGGACCCGGCCACCCCATAAACTGGCGCTGGATTACATGTGGTATTCGGGCGAACTGGCAACGTCCCACCGGGTCAATTTCAAGAAATTCTATGATCTGTCGGACCGGGTTATCCCGCAAAAAATACGTGCACAGAAACACACAGACAAAACCCAGATCGACTGGTTGTGCCGGGCCGCCCTGGACCGGCTGGTGTTCGCCACGCCGGGTGAAATTCAAAAGTTCTGGGACGCGACAAGCCCAGCCGAGGTCAAAGCCTGGGCCGAAAGCCAAGCCAACCAGATCGAACCGGCCTGCGTGCAAGCCACCGACGGATCGTGGAGCGCATCATTCGTTTCCGGCACTCTGCCAGAAGCCCCTGCCCCGACATCCCGACTGCGCATCATCAATCCTTTTGACCCGATTGTGCGAGACCGCGCCCGCCTGAAGCGCCTGTTCGGCTTTGATTACAAAATTGAGATTTTTGTTCCGGCGGCCAAACGCCAGTGGGGGTATTACGTTTACCCCCTGCTCGAAGGTGATCGCTTTGTCGGGCGCATTGAAATCAAGGCCGATCGCCACCGGGGCACGTTGACGGTGATAAATCTATGGCCGGAACCGGGGGTCAAATGGACATCCCGACGCAACGACAAGTTGGCCGCGGAACTGACCCGGATGGCGCGGTTTGTTTCCGTGCCGAATGTGATCCGGGATTGCACACCAGAACTATAAATTCAGTTCTTTGCGAAGTTTTTTGGTCAGGCCCAGGGCGACGATGCGATGGGATTCGGCCAGGTATGATTTAAGGTCTTTTTTGGACAGGCCCGGCTTGGCATGGTTTTGAATCCACTTCATGCCACGGGACGCCAGATAAGGGGCCGGTCGCAATCCCGGCGTGTCAGACAAAATTTCAAAAGCCATCTCGGAAACCTTGAACGTGATCCCCGGATATTTTCCGTTGCCCCAGCCGCCGATGGCAAACACCTTGCCGCCCACTTTCCACACATGCGAGCCGCCCCATTGCATCACATAGGTGGTGGCGCAAAGAGACTCGCAATAGGCGTTATATTCCTGATAGGTCACGAGCGGATATATTTGAGATCGCGGTAAGCCCGGCGAAAATCGATAACATCGGCGGCGACGGTTTCCGCAGCCTCTTTCTCGAGCCAAACCCTGGCCATAAATCCGGCGATTTGGGACATCGCATCGACCCCCATGCCCTGCCGGGTAATTTCCTGGCTGCCCAGGCGAATACCGTTCATGTCTCCTGCCACCGGGTCGATAGGCAAGCCGATACCGCACAGCAGAATGTTGGCTTTGGCCAGCAATTTCGACGCCGCCTGGCCACCGCCAAACGGGGCCGCGTGCAGGGCCAGATGGTGACTTTGCGTCGGTCCTTTGCCAGCGGCGCCGTGGACCGGGAAACCCTCACTTTCCAGGGCCACAGCCAGGGCCTGGGCATTGTCGATGCAGGCCTCTGCGTAGGCGGGGCCATGTTCCAGTAAATCGAGCACGGACAGGGTCAGCGCCGCCGTCTTGCCCAGATCGAAGTTGGCCGTCATACCGGGAAAGGCGATGGCGTCGATTTTGGCCGCCAGGTCTGTCTCGGTGGTCAGAATCAGGCCCGATGGCGGGCCGCCGAAGGCCTTGTAGGTGGAAAGCGTCATCAGGTGCGCGCCCTCGGCCAAGGGCTGCTGGAACCTGCCGCCGGCAATCAGCCCGCCCATGTGGGCGGCATCGTACAACAGATAAGCCCCCACTTCATCGGCGATGGCGCGGACCTCGCCGACCGGATAGGGATACAGACACAAGGAACCGGCGACGGTGATCAGCTTCGGGCGGATTCGTCTGGCGTCTTGCCGCAAGCGATCCAGGTCGATGGTCATGGCCGCTGCGTCATAGGGCACGGGATGCACGTTCAGGCCGTACAGCCCGGCGCACCCGGCGCTGTGATGGGTCACATGGCCGCCCATTTCAGCGGGGAACGCCATGATGTCGTCGCCCGCCTGGCACGTTGCCATGAAGGCGTACAGGTTGGCCAGGGCACCCGAGCCGACCCGGATTTCCGCGTAAGGAGCCTTGAACAAGCGCTTGACCAGGGTCTCGGCGACCACTTCGAGCTGTTCGGCGAATTCCATGCCCATTTCGTATTTGTCGCCGGGGAAACCAAGACTGGGGCGATTGCCCAATGACCGCGCCATTAAAGCCGCGGCGCGGGGGTTCATCACATTGGTACCGGCGTTCAGGCCGATGGTCTGCTGATCCATGTGCCGTTCGTGCAGGTCGATCAGGCCCATGACGCGGGCCTCAATATTGTCGTGGGAACCCGCGCCCAGGCGGTCTTCAATATCGGCAATGACCGCCCGGCAGTTTTCCGGTAACCAGGGTTTTTCGGCGATGGAATGGGTCGTCATGGAATATCTCCGTTGATTATAGTGCCTTCAATCGCTCCATGGCGACCTTGATCTTGGCCAGCATGGCGGCCTCATCGGCGCGGCGGGTGCGTTCGGTTTCGACCACGTCTGCCGGGGCCTTGTCGGTGAAACCCTTGTTGGCCAGTTTCTTGTCGTGTTTGGCGATTTCGCCCTCCAGCCTGGCCGCTTCTTTTTCAAGCCGCGCCTGTTCGGCCGCGATATCGAGAATTCCGGCCAGCGGCAGGACGATAGAGGCCTCGTCGATAATATCCTGCACCGAGCCCTTGGGCACGTCGCCGTCCAGAACGTCGGCGCTGTCCAGGCGGGCCAGGGTGATGATCAGGCCCCGGTGAGTATCCAGTCGGGCGCGGGTCGCGGTGCTGGCGTCTTTCAGCAACAAGGGGACTTTGGCTCCGGGCGTGACATTCATTTCCGAGCGCACGGCCCTGATCTGGCTGATCAGCCGCACCACCCAATCCATTTCGACGGCGGCCTCGGCATCAATCAGACTTTCGTCTAAGTCGGGCCAGGGCGAGATGATCAACATGCCATCGCGGCTGTCGAACATCTGTTCCCACAGTTCTTCCGTGATGAACGGCATGATCGGGTGCAACAGATGCAGCAGTTGATCGAGCACCCAGGCGGTGGTGGCCCGTGTTTCGGCCTTGGTGCTTTCATCCCCACCCTGGAACACGGGCTTGGCGAATTCCAGATGCCAGTCGCAGAAGGTGCCCCAGGTGAACTGGTAAAGGGCGCCCGCCATGTCGTTGAAGCGGTAGGCTTGCAGGGCCGCCCTGGCGTCCCGTGCCGCCTCTGCCGTCTTGCCGACAATCCAGCGATTGCGAACCTGGGTGCAGGCGGTGGGGTCGAACGCCGGGTCATACCGGCATTCGTTCATTTCGCAAAAGCGGGCGGCGTTCCATAATTTGGTGCAGAAGTTGCGGTA
>CBFDVE010000169.1:0-5928 GCA_965613205.1 uncultured Rhodospirillaceae bacterium | reverse complement strand
GATTGGCAATTACCCTGGCGCTTGGCTTTCTGGTGGTCATGATCGGCCTGATCGGGGCCAAGGGCATTGGCGCCCTAAGCCGAACCCAGATTGCCCTGAACATCACGTTCGACGCCAACATTCTGGACCCTGAAGGCAAGCGCGACCCGGCGGTGCTGGCCCGGGCCGATTATGGCGCGCTGATCAAGGCGGCGCTGCGCCAGGGGTTCCCCCGGGTCGAGGGCCGCCGCGACAAGCGCAAGCTTTATGGCCTGGTGAGTTATGGCGCCCAGTTCACCTTGCAGGAAATGGTCAACGGCCTGAATGCGTTGGGTATTGGCCCGCGCGACATGATCACTATTTTACAGGCGGTCAAAGCCGCCGGCGCCATGCAGGCGTCAATCGAGGTGATGTAATGGCTGGCGACCTTTCGATGACCGTCGATACCGCCATGATGGCGGTGCAAAACCGAAAGCCGAAAATGCCCACGGCCCCGGCCGGGGCGTCGATTGCCAAACTGCGCGAGGTGTCGCAGGAATTCGAAGCGGTTTTCGTGTCCCAGATGCTGCAACCGATGTTCGCCAACTTAGGCGCCGAAAAGCCTTTCGGCGGGGGATCAAGCGAAGCCATGTGGCGTTCCTTGCAGGTCGAAGAATACGGCAAGGCGATTGTCAAGAGCGGCGGCATCGGTGTCGCCGACCAGGTGTTTCGGGAAATGTTGAAATCGCAGGAGGTACAGTGACATGGACGGCACCGAAAAAATCATCGGTCTGATTGAAATCAATGAACGCCTGACATCTCTGTTGCACAAGGAAAACAACGCCCTTCGGGAGCGCCGTTCGAAGGACGCGGTGCAATATCTGGATGAGAAAAACGAGCTCGTCCGGATTTATGAAAGCCGCGTCAAGGGATTGCCCCAAGACCCCGAAATCATGGCGGCGACGGCCCCTGAACTACGTGAAAAATTACGTCAGATCGGCGACAACGTAAATTTGATGATCGAAGAAAACGGCCGCTTGCTGAAAATCACCATCGAAGCCAATCGACGGGTCGTCGAGATGGTTGCCGAGGCGGTCAAGACCCAGCAGCAAGGTCTCGGGACCTATTCGGCGAACGGTCTGGCCGATGGCGGCAAGCTGAGTTCGGCACCGCAAAACCTGGCCATTTCGGTCAACCAGACGCTGTAACCAACGAGCAGGAGAACCAAAGCCCATGCCCGGCACAATCACATCGGCCCTGCGCACGGCTCAAAGTGGCCTGTTGACCAACCAGGCGGCCCTTGACGCGGTTGCAAACAACATCGCCAACGTCAATTCCAAGGGCTATTCCCGCAAGATTGTCGGCATCGAAACACGGGTCGTCAACGGTACCGGTGCCGGCGTGCAAATCGCCGAAATTACCCGCGCCATCGATGAAGGCCTGCTCAAGAGTCTGCGTCTGGAATCCAGTTCCCTGAGCGATTACGAAGCCCAGCAGGGTTTCTATGACCGGATTCAGGAGATTTTCGGAACCCCCGCCGATAACACCTCGATCAGTCACAGCATTTCCCAGTTTACCCAGGCGCTGCAATCCCTTGCCCTGGCGCCGGAAAAATCCGTCGATCAGACGGAAATGGTCCGCCGGGCTATGGATATGGCCCAGAAGCTACAGGACATGAGCACGACTATTCAGGAACTGCGGCTGATCGCCGACCAGTCCATTTCAAGCGCGGTGGCCGAGATCAACCGCCTCTCGACCAGCCTCGGCGACCTCAACGACAAGATCATCCGCAACGCCTCAAGCGGCCGCGATGTGACCGACCTGAAAGACCAGCGCGACCAGGGTATCGACAAGCTGGCCAAACTGATCGACATTCGATATTTCTACCGCAGTGATGGTGATGTCGTGGTCTTTACCTCGTCCGGTCGCACCCTGGTCGACAATATCCCGGCCACTTTAACCCACACGGCGGCCAGTTCCGTATCGGCGACAACGACCCACGCCGAAGGCGACCTGAACGGCCTGTATGTGGGCACCGCCATTGCCGGCAACGACATCACCAATGATGTGACCTCGGGCAAGATCAACGGATACATCGAACTGCGCGACACGGTGCTGCCCAACATGCAAGCCCAGCTAGACGAAATGGCCGCCGAAATTCGCGACGCGGCCAATCAGATTCATAATCGGGGCATGGCGTTTCCCGGTGCCCAGACCATGACCGGAACCCGAAACTTCATCAGTTCCAGCACCCAGACAATGACCTATTCCGGCACCGAGGATACCGCCGTTACCCTGTTTGATAATTCCGGCGATCAAACGGCGACGACAACGATTCGAACCCTGACCGGCGGGGCCGGGCCGTTTACGGTGGACGCCATGGCGGCCGCCCTGCAAACCTGGCTGCAAGCCAACGGCACGTCCTCGGCGACCGTTACCGCAGCCTCTGGTAATCTGATAATTAGCCTGAATTCGACCAGTCGCAATCTGGGCTTTCGCGATCAGGCGACCAGCACGGCCGGCAGTACCCAGGGCGACGCCACCATCAGTTTTGATGCCAACGCCGATACGGTAACCGATGAAACCGTTACCGGATTTTCCAACTTCTTTGGTCTCAACGACTTTTTCGTCGATGGTCTGCCCGACAACATATTTGAAACAAACGTTCTTGATTCGACGATCACCGGATCGGCGGCGACCCTGACGTTTCGTGATTCCACCGGTCTGCTTGGCTCGGTCGCCATTGCCGCCGGCGATGGGCTGGCCGCCATTGCGATAAAAGTCAACGCTGCAAACGTCACCGTGACGGCCTCTGTGGTGCCCGACGGGTCGGGCTCCCGGCTCAGGTTTTCCCATGACAACGGGGCCAGCATGACCGTCACCCAGGCCAGCGGCAATACCCTGCTGACCACCTTTGGGCTGCACAATGCAGACGTTCGTGTGGCTTCGTCCCTGGCCGTCAGGAGTGATATTTCGATCACTCCGTCGATGATTGCTTCGGCCAATATGCAGTGGGATGCGACCCGCGGGACCGCCGGTGAATACCTGGTCAGTGTCGGTGATGATGCCACCATCAGCGCCCTGGCGGCGGCCTTTACCGGCACCAACAGCTTTGATCAGTCGGGCGGCCTGGCCAATCTGACCATATCGTTCGAAGATTACGGTGCCGCCATCCTGTCAACCAGCGCCACCATGAGCAACACCAATGACGCCAACCGGATCTATCAGGAAGGCCTGTCGGACAGTCTGCAATTGAAATCCGACAGCATCCGGGGCGTCAATCTGGATGAAGAACTGGCCAACCTGATCCTGTTTGAACAAGCCTACACTGCGGCGGCCAGAATCGTCAGTGTGATCCAGAAAATGTTTGATGCACTCGAACGTACGGTAGATTAGCCATGACCCGTATCACCAGCCTGGCGTCCAGTAACCACCTGATCAATTTGATGTTGCGATCACAAGAACGCCTGCAAGAAGGTCAGGTCCAGGTGGCGACGGAAAAAGTATCTCAGAATTATGCCGGCATCGCCACGCAATCGCAACGACTGGTCAATATCGAAAATACCCGCGATCTTCTCAACCGGTATACTCAAACCAACCAACTGATGGATTTAAAACTTTCGATCACCGATTCGGTTATTACCGGCGTCGAAGATTCGTTGCGCGAGTTCCGTAGCAACCTGGCCATCTTCCGCACCACCACCATGAGCGAAGAAACCGATGTTCGCGATATTCAGACGGCGGCCTTCAATACCCTGAAATCGCTGGAAGGCTATCTCAATACAGATGTCAACGGCGAGTTTATCTTCAGCGGCGGTCGGGCCTCTACCCAGCCTCTCGATCTCGGATTCACCACACTGAGTGACCTGCAAGCCAAATGGAACGGTGCCAGCATTGTCTATCCGACCACCCGCGATACCAATATTTTCAATAAATTAACGACCAGTACCGGGTTCCCATCGAGCCCGACGACCGCCGGATTTACCGACCTGTCGTTCGCCACGGCGGGCAATACCATTACCACGGCCAACGTGACGGCCCAGGTCGATACCATCACCATCGCCGGCACGGTCGAAGCCGGTGACAAATACAGTGTCACCGTCAACGGCACCACGGTGACCTATACGGTGACCGGCGGCGAAGGCAGCCTGGCCGCCGTTCGCACCGCGTTTGTCGCCAAGATAAATGCCGACGCCACCGTATCGGCGGCCCTGACAGCCGCCAATGGCGGCACCGCCGGAGAACTGACCCTGACATCAGACACCGCCGGCACGCCGTTCACCGCATCTACCAACGCCGACAATGCCGGTACCACCTCTGACAATACCGCCACCCTGGCTGCCACCACGGCCAACGGCAATGCCTTTGGCAATATTCCGGTCGGGGCCAAAATTACCATTGCCAACGCCACCGCCGCCAACAACAACGGCACCTTTACCGTCACCGCCAACAGCGGCGGCGTCATTACCGTATCGGAATCAATTGGCACCACGGCGGCCAACGATACCGGCGGCGGCAACCTGGTCATGGTCTCGGACATCACCTATTACGGCGGCGATGAAATTGATCGCAAGCACGATCTGAACAAATACCGCAGTTTCGATTTAGATCTGAACGGCGTCGATCCGGCTTTTGAAAAAGCCATTCGTGGCCTGTTCATCATCGCCCAGGGAGTCTACAAAACAGCCGGTGGTCTTGACCAGAACAGCGGACGGGCGGCCAATGTTGATTACCTGATGGACAGCGCAATCGACCGAAACCCCGGTGGAACGCCACCCTACGGGACCGAGCTGAGCAACAACCTGACCCAGATTGTCCTCAATACGGGCTATAACAGGGTGTTGATCGACCAGATTAACGCCAACAATACCCAGCTTGCCAATTTCTTCGATATCAGGGTGGCCGAGGAAGAAAACATTGATCCCTTAGAGGTCTACACGGCCCTGCTCGACGAACAGAATGCGCTCGAGGCGTCTTATCAGGTGTTCGCCCGAATTCGCCAGTTGAGCCTGACTAACTTCATCTAAACCGGCCCTTTCCAAGGACTCAAACTATTTATGTTGCAGTGCAACATTAATAGTTGACAGACCCCTTGCTGCGACTTATATCAGGGCTATTGTGCAATGCAGCATAATCCCGATTTTACGAATGTAAGGAGCTATTATTATGGCCAAACAGACAAACCCGTTTCTGACCTTCGACATGAGCAAGATTTTCGCCGACTTCGACCCGACCAAAATGGCCGAAGAATTTACCAAGATGACCGGTCAGTTCAACCTGCCCGTGCTCGACATGGATGCCCTGATGAGCAGTCAGCGCAAGAATATCGAAGCCCTGACCGCCGCTAACAAGGCCGCCGTTGAAGGCCTGCAAATGGTCGCCGCACGGCAGGCCGAACTGCTTCAGGAATCGCTTGACGAAGCGACCAAGGTGGTGACCGAACTGAGCCAGTCCGGCACCCCCCAGGACGCCGCTGGCAAGCACCTGGACCTGTACACGGAAAGCTTCGAGAAGGCCCTGGTCAACATGCGTGAACTGGCCGACATGATCACCCAGTCGAGCACGGCATCGACCAAACTGGTCAACCAGCGCTTCGACGAAAGCCTGTCCGAATTCAAGGCCGCCGCGACCAAGGTTTCGGCCAAAAAAGCCACCAAGTAATCCTCCACGTTCTCTCCCAGAGTGTGGTTCAAGGCCGTCCCTTTGTGGACGGCCTTTTTTTGGGGTATGGTCGGGCCATGACTGAAAGTATCACTTACGACGATTTCGCCCGCATCGACATTCGCGTCGGCACCATCGTGCGGGTTGAAGACTATCCCGAAGCACGGGTTCCGGCGTTCAAGATGTGGATCGATTTCGGCCCCGATATTGGCCAGAAAAAGACCTCGGCCCAGGTCACCCGGCACTATGACCTGGACAATCTGGTCGGCCGTCAGGTCGCCGCCGTGGTCAATTTCCCACCCCGCCAGA
>CBFDVE010000168.1:0-5929 GCA_965613205.1 uncultured Rhodospirillaceae bacterium | reverse complement strand
GGTGCGACCGGTGCGACCGGTGCGACCGGTGCGACCGGTGCGACCGGTGCGACCGATGCAACCGATGCAACCGGCTCTGGTTCCACGACCACGCTTGCCACTTTTACGGGTGCCGTCTGATCGCCGGAAGCCGTCTCGAATTCCGTTAATTCTTCTGTAATTTCAGCGCTTTGCGCCGCCTTCGTCGGGTCGTCAGCGGGCTCCAGGGCGGCCACCGTGATGTCACCGGCTTCATCGTAGCTTTGGCAGATGTTCTTGCCCTGAACGCTGCGCCACAGGGCGCAATCCTTCTGGGCGATAAACGAAATGCCGTGGTCGGTCATTGATTTTTGCGTCGCCAGGTAGGATATGCCGTCAAGCGCCCACGACGCGACCTGGATCGGCACCGGCACGGCGCAACCGCTGACCACCAAGGCACCCAGCAATACAAGCAGACTCCAGCCTGTTTTCAGCCTCTTCATCCCCGACTCAATCCCACATATAGTGTTTTTTTGTCTTTATGGTTGGTCCACGCCGGACAGTATGGGCGAATTCGCCGCGAATCGCCAGAAATATTGGGTTTCGGACAATCACAGATTGTATCAATGTTGATTGTTAGCCCCGAAAACCTTACCGATTCCCTAAGAATCCGAGCCATCATCCACCACCAATTTGGCTTCAACCGGTAAATCCAGCTTGATCGACAGGTCTTTCAGACGGCTCTCTTCGACCTGGGCCGGGGCCCCCATCAGCAGGTCTTCGGCCTGTTGATTCATGGGAAAGGCGATAATTTCCCGGATATTGGGCTCATCGGCCAGCATCATGACAATGCGGTCGATGCCCGGAGCCGAGCCACCGTGGGGCGGGGCACCATAGCGGAAGGCCTGTAACAGGCCGCCGAATTTGTCTTCGACCACGTCTTTGCCATAACCGGCAATGTCGAAGGCTTTGTACATGATATCGACCTTGTGGTTGCGGATGGCCCCGCTGGAAAGTTCGATACCGTTGCAAACGATGTCGTACTGATAGGCCAGAATTTCCAGCGGATCCTTGTTTTGCAACGCCTCAAGCCCGCCCTGGGGCATCGAGAACGGGTTGTGGCTGAATTCGATCTTGCCGTGTTCTTCATCCATTTCGTACATCGGGTAGTCGACAATCCAGCAGAATTTGAAGCAATTTTCCTCGATCAGCCCTAATTCATCACAAATGCGGGTCCGGGCCAGGCCGGAAAACCGTTCCGCATCGGCCTGCTTGCCACAGACGAAAAACACAGCGTCACCATCGCCCACAGGCCCTTTAACTGAAATTTCGTTAAGTGCCATTTTGATCGCCTCGATCCGGTCCGGTTCCAGGTTTTTTCCAATCGGACCCTTGGCTTCGCCGTCACTGAAAATAATGTAGCCGAGCCCGCCGGCCCCTTCGTCACGGGCCCAGTCGTTGAGCTTGTCAAAAAAGCTGCGTGGGCGGCTGGCCGCGCCGGTTGCCGGAATGGCCCGGACAATAGAGCCCTTGGCGACGTTCCTGGCAAACAGGCCAAAACCGGAGTCACGGAACGCGTCGGTCACATCGGCCATCAGCAGGGGATTGCGCAAATCGGGCTTGTCGTTGCCGTATTTCAACATGGAGTCCGCATAGGCAATGCGCGGGAACGGCAGGGGCGTCACCGTCCGGCCGTTGGCGAATTCCATCGCGGAAACAGGGGGCGATCTGGAAGTATTTGTCGAAACCCGACACCATCAGCAGTTGCTTGAACTGTTGCGGGGCTTGCGGCAGGGCGTAAAAGCGGCCCGGATGGATGCGACTGGGGACCAGGTAATCCCGCGCCCCTTCGGGCGAACTGGCGGTTAAAATAGGGGTTTGCATTTCCAGGAAGCCCTGGTCGGTCATGCGGCGGCGGATGGAAGAAATAACTTCGCTGCGCAAGACGATATTGGCGTGCACTTTTTCCCGTCTCAGATCGATAAAACGGTGCGACAGGCGCATTTCATCGGAATATTCGGCCTCTCCCGCGACCTGCATGGGCAGCACATCGGCGGCATTTTCGACCACCAGTTCGGCAATCGCCACTTCCACCTGGCCCGTCGGTAACGTGGGATTAATGGTTTCGTCGGTGCGCCGGACAACCTTGCCGGTTACAGTCAGAACGCTTTCCGGGCGGGCCGCCTCGGCGATCCGAAACAGCGGGCTGGAGACATCGATAACGCACTGGGTCATGCCGTAATGATCACGCAAATCGACGAACAACAGGTTGCCGTGATCGCGCTTGGAGTGAATCCAGCCCGAAATGCGGACGGTTTCGTCGGCGTTTTCGAGTCTCAGTTGGCCACAATGATGAGTGCGATAGGGATGCATAACGCTTTATCTTTTCCGACTGTTTAAAGTCCCGCCTTGCGGGCGGGCCAAAGCACACCGATGCGGCCCCAATGTCAAGCAATGATTGCCCCTAAACACAGGGTTCCCCTTGACCACGTTTCCCTATATACGTCTGCCCCATGGAACTGATTACCGACACGGCGTCGCTGGACGCCTTTTGCCGCCGCCTGGCCCATACCCCGTTTATCACCGTAGATACTGAATTCATGCGTGAAAAGACGTATTGGCCGATCCTGTGCCTTGTTCAGGTGGCCGGGCCCGACGAAGCCTGGGCCATCGATGCCCTGGCCCCGGGGCTGGATTTGGCCCCCCTGCTCGATCTGATGGAAAACCCGAACGTCCTGAAAGTTTTTCATGCGGCGCGTCAGGATCTGGAAATCTTTTATAAGTTGATGAAAAAGGTTCCGGCCCCCCTGTTCGATACCCAGGTCGCGGCCATGGTCTGCGGCTTCGGCGATTCGGTGGGCTATCAGACCCTGGTCGAAAAACTGACCAAGGCCCGCATCGACAAGTCGTCCCGCTTTACCGACTGGTCGGTGCGGCCTTTAAGCGACCGCCAGGTGATTTATGCCATTTCCGATGTCACCCATTTGCGCGATGTTTACACAAAATTGGCGGCGCAGCTGGAACACAGCGGCCGGGCCGACTGGTTGCAAGAAGAAATGGCTATTCTGAACGCCGGCGAAACTTACGACCCCGACCCCTACGGCACCTTCTGGCGCATTAAAACAAGGGGCGTGACACCCCGGCTGCTGGCCGTGCTGCGGGAACTGGCGGCCTGGCGGGAACTGGACGCGCGCAAACGTGATTTACCCAGAAACCGTATTTTGCGCGACGAAGCCCTGCAGGAAATTGCCCATCACACGCCAAAAACACCGGCTGAACTGGCCCGCACGCGGGGCCTGGGCGAACGCATGGCCCAGGGACCGGCGGGCGAGGCAATCCTGCAGGCGGTCCGGCGCGGACTTGATATTCCGGAACAGGATTGCCCCAAACCCCGCCGTCACCCCGAACTGCCCCGTGGCCTGGGTCCGGTTATTGATCTGCTGAAAGTGCTGCTAAAGGTCAAATGCGAGACCACCGACGTGGCCCAGAAACTGATCGCATCGAGCAAGGATGTGGAACAGATTGCCGCCTTCGGCGAGCAGGCCGATGTCCGCGCCATGCACGGTTGGCGTCGGGATTTATACGGCGAAGACGCGCTAAAGGTCCGTCGCGGCGAAGTCGGCTTCGCCATTAAAGACAAAAAGCTGATCACCATCGATATCAAGACACGCTAATCAATTTCCGAATCCAGCCCTAAGCTGGCGGCCAGGGTTTTCAGGCGGCGGATGACGGTTTCGCTGATGTAAACGTCCCGGTCCGGTGGCAGTTTCAGGATCAGGGTGTCAGCGCCGATCTTCAACTTGCTTTTCGACAGAATCCCCGGCGCGCTGCCGGCAATGGTGTGGGCCAGGCGCAAGGCCAGGCCGACCACCCGCACCCAGGAAAGCTGTCCCGCATCGAGCAACCCGCGCAGGGGTTCAACCAGGGCCGATTCCGGTTCGCCGTTGTAGCGCACGTAAATGGCATCGGCCAGCAACACCCGCTCGCCATGGGTCAATCCGGCGAAGGGCACCCGCAGGACCCTGTGGAAGGCGTGTTCGGCCCGATAATCCGGGTGCTCGCTCCAGCCAATATCACTGAGCAGGCAGGCCGCCCAGCGCAGCCTTTTTTCGTCTGCACTTTCGCCGTCAAACAGTGGTGCCATCCATTGCAGCAGACCGGTTCCCCTGAAATTGAACCGGCCGATCCGTTCGGCCATGCTTTTGCAACTGGCGATCAGCGGGTCCTGCAAACGAAAGGCGTCGGGCAGCATTTTCAGCAACTGTCCTTCGCGCATGCCAAAACCGGAAAATACCAGGCGATCCGGTTCGACCACGGCCAGCAGGCATTCGAACAGCTTCGCCGCATAGGGCAAGGTGGCCATGCGCGAGCGCGGCACACCACTGATTTTTTTTAAGGATTTACCGCCACCGCTGGCAATCACCCGGCACAGATCGCGGGCATAATCGGCATCGATCGAGAAATTATCGACCACATGCAAGGGGTGACCGGTTTGTTCGATCATGACCCGGGCCAGGGCCCGGCAGGACCCGCCCAGGGCATAGAGCGCCCGCCCCCTGGCCGCCCTGATCCACGGCAGGCTCTCGAGTTCCCGGCCAATGACTTCACCGACCATGCCGCTGCCCGAAAGGTCGGCCAGGCGCAAGTGGCCCACCGGCAGGGTCGCCTGTTGACCAAATTCCCCCCTGTTCAGGGCGACCAGATCGAAACTGCCGCCGCCCAGATCACCGGCCAGGCCATCGGCTTCGGGCACACCACACAGCAGCCCCATGGCGGCCAGGCGGGCTTCATCGGGGCCACTCAAAATCTCGACCGGGTGGCCGAAGCGTCTTTCGATTTCGGCGGCAAATTCCGGGCCGTCCTCGGCGTCCCGCACGGCCGATGTGGCGACCAGTTGCAACTTATCGACCCCCATCGCCTCGCTGAGGCGGATAAACCGGGTCAGGCTTTGATAGGCCATGGTCACCCCGCGCGGGAACAGCCGCCCGGTACTGTTCAGGTTTCGGCCCAGTTCACACAAGGCCTTTTCGTTAAATACCGGTATGGGCAACCGTTCGGGGGTGTCGTAGACAACCAGGCGGACCGTGTTCGAGCCGATATCGACGATCGCCACTTTGCCGCTCGGGCCAGATTCTTCGTTCATTCTTGCCTGTTTTTCAAGATCAGCCGCGGCCCGTCGCCGGAGCGTTTATCGCGCGCGCTGCCCAGGCCGGAAAGGCTGGGGTTGGTCATGAAATAGGTTTGAGCGCTGAAGCCTGGCTCGCTATCACCATCGGCAAGGACCCGCACATAATCGCCCAGCGCGTTCAAATCCCAGCTTTGCATGACATCGTTTAAATTGGCCACCATGATTTCATCGAGCACCTGGGCGTGCACGGTGGGGTCGGTAATCGGCACCATCACTTCGACCCGCCAGTCCATATTACGCGGCATCAGGTCGGCCGAAGCGATAAATACTCTCGCCTTGCGCGACGGCAATTCCTGACCGTTGCCAAAAGCCAGGATGCGGGAATGTTCCAAAAACCGGCCGACCATGCTTTTGACCGTAATGTTTTCCGACAGGCCGGGAACGCCCGGTCGCAAACAGCAAATTCCGCGCACCAGCAAATCAATTTTAACCCCGGCGTTGGAAGCCCGGTAGAACCGGTCGATCAGGGCCTCGTCGACGATGGAGTTGACCTTGAACCAGACCGCCCTCGGCATTGGCGATTTCCGTTTCGATCAGATCGACAATGGCGCGGCGAAGGTCAACCGGCGCGGCGGCGATGGCCTCCATTTTACCGGGCCAGGCGGTGCCGGTCATGTAATTGAAGATCAGCGCCGCGTCCCGGCAAATGGCCTCGTCGCAGGTAAAGAACGACAAATCCGTATAGACTTTGGCGGTCACCGAATGGTAATTGCCGGTGCCCAGATGAACATAGGGGCGCAATCCCCCGCCCGTTGCCGACTGGCGAATGACCAGGCTGATTTT
>CBFDVE010000167.1:0-5941 GCA_965613205.1 uncultured Rhodospirillaceae bacterium | reverse complement strand
AACCCCAAAGAGCAACGGATCAGAGCCGCGAGCGCCAGCGACCGGCGCATCGGCCGCTACTGCCCTTGGGCGAAGCGTTTGAAAAACGCACGCTGGGTTTGTCGAAAACCAGCACATTAGGGCCTTCGACAAATAGATCGGGAGCCTCGAAGGGTAAATCGGCGGTTGCCGTGATGCGCACAAAATAATCTTTACCGCCGCCGATCACTTCGGCTTTTTCCAGCCGCACCCCACTGCCACTGCCATCGCCCGGCACCTGCACGGAATAGCGGTTGATCAGGCGGGCGAATTCGCTGGGGTCGGCGCTCCCGGCGGGCAAATCCATCGCCACGTTCAGGCGCATGGGAACACAGATATCGCTACACGTTAAAAAATCGACCAGGGCGCGCAGACGCACGGGCTGCCCCGGATTTTCCGGAACCACTTTCATGGGCAGCACGACTTCATCTTTGTAGCCAATGGATTGCAGGCCCAGGATGGCAAACCGGTGGGGCAGGGGCCAGCGCAGGCTGGCGGATTTCAAGTTGTCCGACCCGGTCCAGTCCAAAGTCGGCGGATATCCGGCATCGCCGGGCGAGCGCCAATAGATTTTCCATCCCGGTCGCATGGTGAAATGCAGGCCGAAACTGAGTTCTCGCGCCGAGCCGACGGCGTTGGCGGCCGAGATCAGGCGCACCGAAGTCTGATCGGTTTCGGCCCACGGCGATGCCGCCGGTTCGGCGGCAAGCGGGGAGCCCATCATCAGCAAGGCGACAAGAATTGGCAGGGGCTTGAAATAATAATTCATATTGGACCGGATCATACCTGTTCTAGGACTGGAACGCAGGGAAACATGGGCTCGCTCACGGCTTTTTTACCGATTCCGACATATCCATGAATATCCTGATTAACCAATTGAAAACAGATAACTACTGCCCAAATAAGACCATAATAAGGCGTCATTGGCGCAGACTGGCACCGTTGCCTTGTTCAATTGGCGGTTAATCTATGCCACAATACGGCATCGGCGCAGAAGGCTCTTGATTCTAAGGAGACTAGGATAATGGCGGAATACCGTCACGATATTGAACATTCGCTGCTTGGCCAGATGCTGGTCGCCATGCCGGGTATGAAAGATCCCCGGTTCGAAAAGACGGTCATTTACCTGTGCGCCCACAGCACCGAAGGGGCCATGGGCCTGGTCATCAACAAGCCCTGCGAAGACATCACCTTCCCCGATCTGCTGGGCCAATTGGGTATCGAAGAATATGGCACGTCGGATCGCATCGATCTGCATTTCGGCGGCCCGGTCGAATCTTCCCGCGGCTTCGTTTTACATTCGCCCGATTACCTGCGTGATGCCTCGCTGGTGGTCGATGAAGACATGGCCCTGACGGCGACGATAGATATTTTAAAGGCCATCGCCAGCGGCACCGGCCCCAGCCGCAGCCTGCTCGCCATCGGCTATGCCGGATGGGGGCCGGGGCAACTGGACGCGGAAATTCTCAACAACGGCTGGCTGCATGTGGATGCCGACAACGACCTGGTATTCGGCACCGATCTGGATATCAAGTGGCAACAGGCGATGGCCAAAATCGGCATCGATCCGCGCATGTTATCGGATGAAGCTGGCCACTGTTAGGCGTCAAGCCGCCTTTTGATGCCGTCGAAATCTTCCAGCTTTGATATTGGCCCGAGCGAGGCCAGGGTCGGTGCGGTGGTGAATATGCGGCGGGCCACGGCGGTGATGGACGGTCCATCGACGGCTTCAATTTTGCCGACCACTTCTTCCACGCTCAAAGGTCGGTTGAACACCAATAGCTGTCGCGCCAGTTGTTCACAGCGGGACGCAGAGCTTTCCAGCGACATCAAGATAGAGGCCTTCAACTGAGCCTTGGCCCGGGCCACTTCTTGCGGGCCAACCTGATCCTGTACTTTTTTGATTTCGTCACACACCAGAGGCACCAGTTTGGTTATCTCGTCTTCGCCCGTTCCGGCGTAAATACCGAACATGCCGCCATCCAGATAGCTGCTGGCGAAGCAATAGATGGCATAGGCGAGGCCGCGTTTTTCCCTGATTTCATCGTACAGGCGCGAGGTAAAACCACCGCCACCGAGGATATGATTGAGCACGAAGGCCGGGAAGAAATCCGGGTCCTTGCGCTTTAAGCCCTTCTGGGCGAAGACAATGGCGCTCTGAGGAACATCTAAGTCAATGATCCGGGTTCGGCCATCGGCCCTGGCCTCGACTTCGGTGACGGCATAAGGTGTCGCCCTGGCTGGCAAGGCACCAAATATTCTATCAAGCTGCCCGGCCAGTTCTGGCGCCGAAATATCGCCGACCACGGCCACATACAGGTTATCGCGGGCCAGCCTGCGGGCGATGAAACCCCTCATATCATCTGCCGTGATGGCGCTGATTGATTTAAGTTCACCGCCCACCGGGCGACCATAGGGGTGATTTGGAAACAGCATTTCCGCCAGGGTCTTGCGGGCAATCGCGTCCGGGTCTTCCTGGTCCCGGCGCAAACCCGACAGTAATTGGGCCCGCAAGCGGCTGACCGGTTCGTCATCGAAGCGCGGCTTGGTCAGCGCCAGACGCACCATGTCGAACGCCTGATCGCGGTTTTTCGACAGGGTTTTCATATTGCCCGAGAAAGTATCGCGCCCGGCATGGAAGCGCAGGGCGATGGACAGGTCCTGAAGCCGTCTCTGAAAGGCCTGGCTATCCAGATCACCGGCCCCTTCGTCGATCAGGGTCGATGTCATTTTGGCCAGTCCCTGCTTGCCGACCGGGTCCAGAGAAGCCCCACCGCGAAAGGAAAAGCGGAAAGATATCACCGGCACGGACGCATCGTTGACCAGCCAGGCCTCGATGCCGCCGGGGCTGATCACCCGTTCGATATCGACAAAATTCTTTGCCGCCTGGGCCGAGGTGGCCAAGATGGCCAAGTTCAGCAATACCAGAACAATCAGGCGAGCCAGGACAATCATGATCAGCCTTTCTCGGCTGCCAGCAGCAACGAGGTGACCGAAGGTTGATCCTTGAGCACTGCGCGGGCGGCGGCGTTGACGGCCTCCGTGGTCACCGCTTCGATCCGGTGGGGCCAGTTTTCCACTTCATCGATGGTCCGGCCCGAAGCCAGCGCGGAGCCAAAAATCCGCGCTCCCGTGGCCAGGGAATCAAGGGCAAAGATGGCTTCGGCCAGGGTTCTTGTTTTGGCCCGCTGCACGTCTTCATCGCTCACACCCGCGTCCAAAACTTTCGCCAGTTCCGCCTCCATGGCGGTTTCAAGCTGTTCGATAGAGACCCCCGGTCGAGGCGAACCATAGAGCATAAAGCGGCCCGGCCCCATGCCGCTGGAACGATATCCGGCACCGGCGGAAATGGCCAGTTTTTGTTCAATCACCAAAGACCGGTACAGCGGGCTTGTCGAGCCACCGCCCAGAACATCGGCGAGAATTTCCAGCGCGTCCGCGTGTTCGACACCGCCACCGCCCCTGATGGCGGTTAGGCGTGTCGGGGCCAGATAGGTGCGCTGCCATGAGGACTGACGCACACGCGGGCTTTTCAGTTCGACCCGGCGCGATGCAGCCTGAGGCGGCTCCGAGGGTCGGTTTCTAGCCACAAAAGGCCGCGCCGGAATTTGGCCATAAGTCCGTTCCGCCATGGGCCGCAATTTTTCGACCGTGATATCACCGGCAACAATAAGAATGGCGTTAGCCGGATAGTACCAGCGCTGGTAAAAGTCACGCAGGCCATCCACGTTCAGGGCCTTGATCTCGTGTTCCCAGCCGATGACCGGTTGCCGGTAGGGGTAGTTCAGGAACAAGGCCGCATTTACGTGTTCGCTCAGGATCGCTCCTGGTTCATTGTCCGTGCGAGAGCGGCGTTCTTCCAACACCACCAGGCGCTCGGTATCGACCTCTTTGGGATCGAGCACCAGATTACTCATACGGTCGGCTTCCATGCTCATCATCAGTTCCAGCCGGTCGCTGGCGACGGTCTGGAAGTATGCGGTGAAATCGAGCGAGGTAAAGGCATTTTCCGTGCCGCCATTGCGCGCCACGATGCGGGAAAATTCGCCCGAAGGCCGCGATTTCGTGCCCTTGAACATCAGATGTTCGAGCAAATGGGCGACCCCGCTCTGGCCCGGCGGCTCATCGGCCGAGCCCACTTTGTACCACACCATATGGGTCACCACGGGCACCCGACTATTGGGCAGGACAACAACCTGCATGCCGTTTTTCAGGGTAAAGGACTGGGGATTGAAAACACCATGATCGGCCAGTGCCTGTTTGCCTGCACCCCAGGTAACGACGGCGATCAAGAGAAAAAGCAGGACGGTTTTCAGGCGCATGATGGATCAGACATTAGATGAATTTGGCCAAACCCGGCATCAAGATAACGTGAGGTATGAAGTTGCCATCAATCGAACAGGCTGCCCCAGAAACCTTTGCTCTTGCCATTGTCGCGATCGGACTGACCGCCACCGCTGCGCTGAATGGTCGGGGTCTGGTCCGATACCGCTTCGCCCCCGGATTTTTTCACCCGGATTTGACGGTCTTCAACTTCCGGATTAATCACCGCCCCTTGCAAAGTCGCGTCCTTGCGCCAGAATAAAATATTGTCGACGAAATTTTTATCGCCGCCACCGGACAGCAGGTATGTCTCGCGATTGACCAGCGTACGGATTTCGGGTTCGGCCTGATCGGCCCCGGTTTCCTTGAGCAGGGCAAGCATACCCGGAGACAAATTTTCATTGCCCGTTTGGCTCTCAAGCGGCACCGCACTGGCCCCCAACAGTGCTTTTCGCGCATCGTTTCGGGGGGCCACCACTTGTGGCCGGGTGGCTCCCGGCCTGGGCGGCCTGAGGCCAAATTCGGGCGGGATGCTTAAGGGTGCACGGGAATAAACGGCAAATTCATCGGGGGCTTTTTTATTCCCACCAAAAAATGACCGGTCGCCTTCGCAGGCGCTGGTCAGACCCACCACCGCGACAACACATGTGAGAGCAAAAATTTTCTTCATTTCAAGAGTCCGCAGGATTCGAATGGGCCTAATCCTTTAATTTAGTCTTTTCCGGGCCGCTAAACAAGGAATCGACGACCAGAATGATCGCCCCGATGCTGATCCCCGCATCGGCCAGGTTGAATGCGGGCCAATGATACCCGGCCACATAGACATCCAGGAAGTCGGCGACCGAGCCATAATTGAAGCGGTCTATGACGTTGCCAATGGCACCGCCGATGACCGATCCCAGGGCCGCAGCCAGTAACGGCTTTTCCGCCCGCCACATCCAGGCCAGCAAAAAAGCGACGATGACCAGGGCAATTAAGGGCAGCAACCAGTCGTTCAGGGCTGAATCTGAATTGAACAAGCCGAAGCTGACACCCCGGTTCCACCCCATCACCAGATTAAAGAACGGCAGCACCGGAATAACCCTTGGCGGCTGCATGACCATCGAGACGATCCACCATTTGGAAAGTTGATCGACGATCACCACGGTGAGCGCGATCCACAATCCCAGCCGTTGGCACCGCAGGAGCGTCATGACGTGGCGACATCCGGCGAATGCTGATCGGCGGCCTGGGCGCACCGGGGACAGGCATCGGGATGGCCGGACTGGCTGCCGACATCTTCCAGTACCTTCCAGCAGCGCTGACACTTAACGCCTTCGGCGACCTTTGGCAGCACGGCCACGTCGGCCACATCTTCCAGCCTGAAGGCTGTTTCCGGGGCCGCACCGGTAGCGAACTTGATGCCAGAGGTAATGAACAGATCGGCCAGATCACCCGTCGCCATACCGGCGAAGGCATCTTGATAGGCCGCTCCGGCATAGACCACCGGCGAAGATTGCAGGGATGAACCAATGCGTTTTTCCACCCGTTCCACTTCCAACGCACCGGTAACGACCCGGCGCAGGCGGCGAATGGCCGACCATTTATCCGCCAATTGATC
>CBFDVE010000166.1:0-6073 GCA_965613205.1 uncultured Rhodospirillaceae bacterium | reverse complement strand
AACGCCGGGTCGTTGCTAACGATCATCGAGATTGGCCCGGTCAATAAGACGCCGACCGCCGTTAATATCCGGGCCAGGGTGATCCGCGCCGATCCCGGGGCCGGCCATCTGGCCATGCAAATCCTGGAAATCGACAACCCGGCCTATGGCGTGTTCCAGGACCTGATACAAAAACGCCTGGCCGTGGTCAGCGGTCGCTAAGACAATCAACCAAAGCCCTGACGTTCTGTCGCATCAGGGCAAAATACATGTCCTTACCGGGTGGAAGGTCGGCCCCGAGAGGATCGAGGATGCCGATCTTTGCCCCTTTGATATTTTCGATGATCATATTCAGGCGTCGATTATCGACCTGGGGTTCGGCGAACAGACAGGAAACTTCACCCGCCGCCATGCGTTTTCTTAACACCGCAATGTGTCGTGCACCGGCAGACTGTTGCGGATTGGTCACCACCATGTCCGCGATGACCAGGTCGAAAGCCTTTGCCAGCGGATCGTAAGCGTCGTGGTAAACTAGAAATGGCTTTGATTTAACACCCTGCAATTGGTGCTTTAATTCGGCCTGCAGGGCATCCAGCCGTTTTTTCAGATAGCTGCCATTGCGGCGGTAGATGTCCTGATGATCCGGATCGACATCGATCAGCCGGGTGACGGCCAGGTCAACCATCTGGCGCGCTTCGATTGGTGATAGCCAGATATGCGGATTGGCGTTTTTGTCGGTAACGAAAGTCACAACGGTACTTGTTCCGGCCAGGGATTGCAGCGGTTTTTCGAGAAAACTTTCCAGGCCGGGACCGATCCAGAAAATGATCCGGGCGGCGTTCAGCTTGCGCGCGTCGGATGGTTTCAGGCTATAGGCGTGGGGCGAAGAGGCCCCCGCCAGGATCAGCGACGGTTCATTGCCTGTTCCATCGAGTAACCCCGAAATCAACGAATGCAGGGGCTTGATGCTGACGGCGACCGTCATTTTGTCGGCCTGGGCCATGCCGGCTTGCATTATCAGCAAAAGGCCAGCGATAAAACAAAGTCGCAAGCGCAAAGGAGGCAAGGGCAAAATATTGATATCCATTGGAAAAATTTTGTAATATTATAACATAACAAAGTCAAGGACGAGACTGATGGCAAAAATATTCAAGCGGCGAAATCACAATCATTCGCACTGTGTCGAAAACGCC
Organism: uncultured Rhodospirillaceae bacterium; assembly: GCA_965613205.1. Lineage (GTDB taxonomy): Bacteria > Pseudomonadota > Alphaproteobacteria > Rhodospirillales > JABHCV01 > CAZZKE01. Next base: position 4,901 of record CBFDVE010000166.1, on the reverse strand, counting down.
CTGCAAAAAGCGACCCGTCTGTGCCAGCGGCAAGACGCCCGGTTGACCGAATTGCGGGCCCGGGTGCTGGAGCTGATCTGGCGCAACCACCGCCCTGTCGGGGCCTATGATCTGCTTGACATGCTGCGCCATGAACGGGGCTCGGCGGCCCCGCCGACGGTTTACCGGGCGCTCGATTTCCTGATCGAACACGGTCTGGTCCACAAGATCGAAAGCCAGAACACCTATATCGGTTGCAGCGCCTCGGTCGGCCATGATCATCCGTCGCAATTTTTGATCTGTCGGCAATGTGGCGTGGCGGCGGAAATTACCGATCCACGCCTAGATGAGGCCATTGGCGATCTGGCGACCGAGGCCGGTTTTGTCGTCGCCGGGCGCACCATCGAAGTCGAAGGCTACTGCCCGGATTGCCGGCAATCAAACCATGCCTGATCCGTCCGACTATCTGATCGAAGCCTTGGAAATCGACGTGATCATCGCCGGACGGACGATCCTCAACAAGGTCGATGCCAGGGTTGATCGTGGCCAAATCGTCACCCTGATCGGCCCCAATGGGGCCGGCAAGACGACGCTGATAAAAGTCATGCTGGGGCTGGTTCGTGCGCACAACGGCAGGGTTCGCCGCCGCGCCGGTCTGCGCATCGGCTATATGCCGCAACGGCTGGTCATCGACCCGTCCATGCCGCTCGATGTTAACGGATTTCTGTCCCTGGGGTTGGGTCGCCATCAGGTCAACAAAGGTCGCCGCGCCCGCGTGCTGGCGGAAGTCGGCGCCGAACGTGTCGCCGATAATCCCATTCAGAATATTTCCGGGGGCGAGTTGCAACGGGTACTGCTGGCCCGGGCCTTGTTGCGTGATCCCGATGTGTTAGTCCTGGATGAACCGGTGCAGGGAGTCGACGTGTGGGGCCAGACCGAACTGTACGCCCTGATCCGCCGCCTGCGCGACGAACGGGGCTGCGGTGTTCTGATGGTCTCGCACGATCTTCACATGGTCATGGCGGCGACCGATCAGGTGGTCTGCCTGAACCATCATGTGTGCTGCGCCGGTCATCCGCAAACGGTCAGCCGTGACCCGGAATTCGTTGCCCTGTTCGGCAGCGAGATTGCCAGTGAACTGGCGGTTTATCACCACGACCATGATCATACTCATGGATGATTTTCTGATCCGCGCGGCCCTGGCCGGGCTGCTGGTGGCGGCCATTTCCGGGCCGCTGGGGGCCTTCGTGGTGTGGCGGCGCATGGCTTATTTTGGCGCCACCTTGTCCCATTCGGCGCTGCTTGGCATCGCCCTGGGATTATTGTTGGGTATCTCGCCGATCATCGGCATGGTTGCGGTCGGGGTCGCCATCGCCCTGATGTTGGCTCTGGGTTCCGGGGCCGCCGGGGCGAAACATCTGAGCGAAGACACTCTGTTGGGCATTTTCGCCCACGGCGCCCTGGCCCTGGGTCTGGTCGTGATCGCCCTGATCAATCCGCTGCGGTTCGATCTGATGGCCTATTTGTTCGGCGACATTCTGGCCGTCAGCAGGGATGATCTGATCCTGCTGGCGGGCGGTGGCATCTTGCTCGGTGGCCTGTTGATGGTGCTGTGGCGACCGCTGCTGACCCTGACCGTAGACGCCGAACTGGCCCAGGTCGAAGGCATCAATGTGGTCCGGGTGCGCCTGGTCTTGATGCTGATGCTGGCCGTCCTGGTGGCCCTGGCGATGAAAGTGGTCGGCGTCCTGCTGGTGACCTCTTTGTTGATTATCCCGGCGGCGACGGCCCGGCCCTTGTCCCGCTCGCCACACCAAATGGCAATATTGGCCGCCGTTTGCGGCGGCGCATCGGTTATCGGTGGGCTGGCCGGGTCATACGTTTTCGATACCCCGAGCGGGCCATCGATTGTTGTCGCCGCCATGGTTTTGTTCGCGTTCAGCCGGATGATTAACCGGCGTTAAGGCGGGTCATTCCCCGTTGCAGATCGGCGATCAGGTCGTCCGGGTCTTCCAGACCGGCGTGGATGCGCAACAGATGGCCCGATTGCCCCGCACGCCAAGGCCCGAAAGCCCGTTTGGGGCTATCGCCATAGGTCATGATCAGGCTTTCAAATCCGCCCCAGCTATAGCCCATGGGAAACAATTCCATGTCGTCGAGCATCGCCGCCACCGCGTCTTTCGACGTGCCGTCTTGAAGAATAAACCCGAACAGGCCCGATGAACCGGTGAAATCCCGTTGCCAGATTTCGTGGCCGGGGCAGGACGGCAGGGCCGGGTGCAACACGGTTTTCACTTGCGGGCAACGGGCCAGCCAGGTGGCCAGAATTAGCGCGGTCTGTTCATGCACGGCCAGCCTGGCGGGCAGGGACCGCAGGCCCCGTAAAGCCAGGTAGCAATCATCGGGCGCGGCGTGAAATCCAACGGCATCACATCCCCTGGCGACCGTCAGGAAGGTTTCTTCGGTGGTCGTGATGGTGCCCATCATCAGGTCCGAATGGCCGCCGATATATTTGGTCGCCGCCTGGATGGAAACATCGACGCCGAGGTCCAGAGGCTGGAAAAAATGCCCCGCCGACCAGGTGTTGTCGATGATCGTGACAATGCCTTTTTCCTTCGCCGCCGCCGTCATCGCCGGGATATCCTGAACCTGAAACGTCAGCGAGCCGGGTGATTCCATAAACAGCACCCGGGTGTTATCCTGAAATTGATCGGCAATGGCGGCACCGGCCAGCGGATCGTAATAGGTGGTTTCAATTTCGAAGCGCGATAATTTTCGGTCGCAAAAATAGCGGGTTGGGCCGTAGACGCTGTCGGGCACCAGAACATGGTCTCCGGCTTTCAGGAAGGCCATTAAGGGCCCGGTCACGGCGGCCAGGCCGGAACAGACGGCGATGGTCCGATAGCCGTGTTCCAGTTCGCTAACGGCGTCCTGGAAAGCAAATGTGGTCGGCGTGCCGCGCAGGCCATAGGTGACCCCGTCGAACGGCGCCCGGCCCGCCGCCTCCATATCCGCCACGGTCGCATAGAGGATGGTCGATGCATGGTAGACCGGCGGATTGACAATACCATGATGGTCTGTCGGGTTACGCCCCGCGTGTAACAGTCTCGTTCTTTTCTTCATGGGTCAACGGAGTCCGGGTTTGAGAGCAAGAAGCAATTGCGCATATGCCTGTGCCGACGACAATAGGTAAAGAGATCTGCCTCGGCAAAGCGAAAAAATGTCAACCCCGCCAAGTTAAATCCTTGTGAAACAAGTTTGTTTCATGGTTACATGCCTTAGCTGAATTGTTCCGATACATTTTGGTGATACCATCATAACCAAGTATCGGAGGGGCTAACCAAAAATCAAACAATCCACCAGGGAGAGATTACTATGAAGAAATCCGTTAAACTTCTGTCCGCTGTCGCCGCCGCTGCACTTGTCAGCACCGTTGCAAATGCGGGCACCATTGAAGATGTCAAAGCCAAAGGCTTCCTCCAGTGCGGCGTTAGCCAGGGTGTGCCCGGCTTCTCCAACCCCGACGCCAACGATAACTGGACCGGTATCGACGTTGACGTATGCCGCGCCGTTGCCGCCGCCGTTCTGGGCGACGCCACCAAGGTCAAGTTCTCGCCGCTAACCGCCAAGGAACGTTTCACCGCCCTGCAATCGGGCGAAATTGACATGCTGTCCCGTAACACCACCTGGACCGCGACCCGCGACACGGCCCTGGGCCTGAACTTCGCCGGGGTCAACTACTACGATGGCCAGGGCTTTATGGTCCGCAAGAGCCTGGGTGTCAAAAGCGCCTTCGATCTTGGCGGCGCCGCCGTTTGCACCAACCTGGGCACCACCACCGAACTGAACGTAGCCGATTTCTTCCGTGCCAATAAAATGGAATACAAGCTGGTCGCGTTTGAAAAGGCTGACGAAGTTGTTGCCGCCTATGAATCGGGTCGTTGCGATGTTTATACCACTGACCAATCGGCCCTGGCGGCCAACCGTATCAAGCTGAGCAAGCCTGACGATCACATGGTTCTGCCGGAAGTTATTTCCAAAGAACCTCTCGGTCCCGTTGTTCGCCATGGCGACGACAAATGGCTGGATATCGTCAAGTGGTCCTTGTACGCCATGCTCAATGCTGAAGAAATGGGCATCACCCAGGCCAACGTCGCAAAAATGAAAACCAGTGACAATCCTGCCGTCAAGCGCCTTCTGGGCACCGAAGGTTCGATTGGTAAGAACCTGGGCGTCAGCGCTGACTGGGCCTATAACATCATCAGCCAGGTCGGCAACTACGCCGAAAGCTTCGACCGTAACGTTGGCCCAAACACCTCGTTGCAGTTGCAGCGTGGCGTCAACGCCAATTGGAAAGACGGTGGCTTGATGTACGGTATGCCGGCACGCTGAACCGGTTGATCCAATAAAGCATATGCCCGGCCCCAAAAAGGCCGGGCATATGTCCTTTATTCTCGAGAAAATCACGCAACCTATGGGGGGGGAGTAGCGCCGTGTCTGACAGCGTTTCAGAAGTCAACAGACCTGCGAAACCACCGGTCTGGAATGATCCGGTCTATCGGGCCTTGTTTTTCCAGGTGCTTGTCCTGGGCATCGTTGTCTACCTTGGCTACGTACTTGTCTCCAATACGTTATACAATCTTGAACGCCAGGGCATCGCCTCGGGCTTCGGGTTCATGAGTTCGACCGCCGGGTTCTCCATTTTAATGACCCTGGTCGAATACTCCGAAGAAGACTCCTATTTATGGGCCTTTTTCGTCTCCTTCCTGAACACCCTGCTGGTCGCCGGTATCGGCATTTTCTTCGCCACCATCCTGGGCTTTCTGGTTGGCGTCGCCCGGCTTTCAAATAACTGGGTGCTGTCGAAAATGGCGACGGTGTACATCGAAACCCTGCGCAATATTCCTTTGTTGCTGCAAATT
>CBFDVE010000165.1:0-6091 GCA_965613205.1 uncultured Rhodospirillaceae bacterium | reverse complement strand
GTGCCGGGCCTATCACAATCGGGGCCTGAAGGTGCGCCCGTTCAAGCCCCAGAACATGTCCAACAACGCCGCCGTCACCACCGATGGCGGCGAAATTGGCCGCGCCCAGGCCTTGCAGGCCCGCGCCGCCCATGCCGATCCGTCGGTCCATATGAACCCGGTATTGCTCAAGCCTGAGAGTGATACGGGGGCGCAAGTGGTGGTTCAGGGCAAGGTCATGAGCACGGTCAAGGCCGGCGATTACCACACCCTCAAACCCAAATTGCTGGACGCCGTGCTGCAAAGTTTCAAGATCACATGTGCCGACGCCGACCTGGTTTTGGTCGAAGGGGCGGGCAGCGCGGCGGAAGTCAACCTGCGGGCCGGTGATATTGCCAATTTTGGTTTCGCTCAAGCGGCCCAGGTTCCTGTCGTGCTGATCGGCGATGTCGACCGGGGCGGGGTTATCGCGGCCATCGTCGGCACCCATGTTTTGCTGAGCCGCGACGAGCGCGACTTGCTCACCGGATACATCATCAACAAGTTTCGCGGCGATCCGGCCTTGTTCGCCAGCGCCGATCCGATCATTACCGAACACACCGGGTTGCGATCCTTCGGCCTGGTGCCCCATTTTGCCGACGCCCGCCTGTTGCCCAAAGAAGACGCTTTATCGCTCGATAGTGCCGGGCCGGGCCAGATTGGAGAGGCGGTCATTCGCATCGCCGTGCCGCGATTGTCGCGCATCGCCAATTTCGACGACCTGGACCCCCTGGCCGCCGAGCCGGGTGTGGTGGTGGATATTATCGAACCGGGATCGCCCCTGCCGGGCGATGCCCAGGTGGTGATTATTCCGGGTTCCAAGGCGACCCTGGCCGACCTGGAATTCTTCCGCGCCGAGGGCTGGCAGGTCGATCTTGCCGCCCATGTTCGCCGCGGCGGTCAGGTGATCGGCCTGTGTGGCGGCTACCAGATGCTCGGCCACAAGCTCAGCGACCCCGGCGGCAGGGAAGGCCCGGCGGGCACCCTGGAAGGCTTGGGGTTGCTGGATGTGGAAACCATTCTCAGCGACGACAAGACGCTGGAAACTGTGATCGGCCAGGACCAGGCCAGTGGTGAAAAAATCCACGGCTATGAAATGCACATCGGCCTGACCGAAGGCCCCGACCGGGCCCGCCCTTGGCTGAAATTAAGTGACGGTCGCGGCGAAGGGGCGGTGTCGGGCGATGGCAAAATCCGCGGCACATACGTGCACGGCCTGTTCGCAGCCGATCAATTCCGCCACGCATTTTTGGAAAATATCCGCAGCGGTCGTGGCGCCGCACAGGCCTACGAAACGCAAATTGAGCAGACCCTGGACGGGCTCGCCGCCCATCTGGAAACCCACCTGAATCTGGACGCTTTGCTGGACGCTGCTGCGGTCATCTAGGGTCTTTTGTTTCAGGGGCTCAATCGAATGATCGCCAGCGCCGTCACCCACATGCCGTTGATCAGCGAGGCGACCACGAACAGATACAACATTCGATGAATATCCTTGTTGGTGGCCTTGGCCGTGCCATCGCCGAGCCATGGATCATCGACCGTGAGTTCGGCATATTTGCGCGGCCCCGCCAGCGCCAGTCCCAGCGCCCCGGCGGCCGCCCCTTCGGGCCATCCGGCGTTGATGGATTTGTGCTTACCGGCGTCCCGCAGCATCACCTTCAGGGCCTGCCCGACGCTGGCCGTCGGCACAAAGGCGGCGGCCAGGGCGATGAACAGGCCCGACAGGCGGGCCGGGATCAAATTCAGCACATCGTCCAGGCGGGCCGCCGTCATGCCGAAGGCGCGGTACTTGGGGGTCAAGTGGCCGATCATGCTGTCCATGGTGTTGACCGCCTTATAGACCAGAATTCCCGGAAAGCCGAACAGCACGTACCAGAACACGGGGGCGACCACCCCGTCGCAGAAATTTTCCGCCGCCGATTCGATGGCGGCGCGGGAAACCCCGTGTTCGTCCAGATAACGCGGGTCGCGACCGACAATATGGCCGACTTCCGAGCGCGCCGGTTCCAGGCCGAGCCGCAGGGCCAGGGCGACGGCTCGCACCCGGTCGTACAAACTGCGCCCGGCCAGCAGGGCGGTCAGGCCGAACAGTTCGACAATCCAGCCGAAATCATGGTTCTGGGTCAACCAGGCGATGGCCCAGCCAAGGCCCAAACATAAGGCCACGACAATGCAAACCACCAATGCACCGCGTATGGCCCGGTCCATTTCTGATCGCTCCGGGCGGTTCAGTTTGCCATCGAACCAGTCAATCAGGCGACCGATCAGCACCACCGGATGAGGCACCAGCTTGAACAGCAAGCGGGCATCGCCGATGGCGGTTTCGACGATCAGGGCGATCAGCAGCAGGACCAGAGGATCGAACCCGTAGACATCACCGGCAAGGCCAAATGTAAACATCGCGGCAGTGTGCTGTCGGGTCACCGATTGGTCAAATAAAAACCTTGGCGGACTTGGATTTAGGTCTACAGTGCCCCGGCCCGGAGGCAATGACCAGGCACTAGATATCTCAACGCTCGAAGGCAAGGACCCAGGCGGATGAATGATGTGACGGTGAAGAAAACCGGCTTGATGATCTGCGGCCACGGCAGCCGCGACGAAAATGCGGTGGCCCAGTTCAATACCCTGGCCGGGCACTTTCGCAAATTGTTCCCCGAATATGATGTGGAAAGCGGCTTCCTGGAATTCGCCAGGCCGGTCCTGCGCACGGGGCTCGACAAGCTGGCGGAACAGGGTGCCGAACGTGTTTTATGTTTGCCCGGCATGTTGTTCGCCGCCGGTCATGTCAAAAACGACCTGCCCAGCGAAGTCAACGAATTCGCCGCCGACAACCCCCATATCGAAGTCCATTATGGCCGGGAACTGGCGGTCGACAGTCGTTTGTTGCAGGCCGCCGCCGCCCGCATCGAAGAAGCCGAGGCCGCCGCGCCCACCGAAGTCGATCGCCAGCAGACCCTGTTGATGGTGGTCGGCCGGGGCACCAACGATTCCGACGCCAATTCAAACGTCAGCAAAATCACCCGCATGTTGTGGGAAGGTCTCGGCTTCGGCTGGGCCGAAGTGAGCTATTCCGGGGTTACCTCGCCGCTGGTCGATGCCGGGCTGCAACACGCCGTCCGACTGGGCTACAGGCGGATCATCGTGTTCCCGTATTTTCTCTTCACGGGCATTCTGGTGCGGCGCATTTATGACTGGGTCGATGACGCCGCCGCCGCCCACCCGCAGATCGAATTTCTCAAAGCCAACTATTTGAACGATCATCCGTTGCTGATCGATACGTTCGCCAGCCGGGTGCGGGAAATGCTGACCGGCGATAACCTGATGAACTGCCAAATGTGCAAGTACCGGGAACAGATTATCGGATTTGAATCCGATGTCGGCCAACCCCAGGTCGGCCACCATCATCATGTGCGGGGGGTTGGCACGGACGCTCACCACCACCATGATCACGACCATGATCACGACCATGATCACGACCATGATCACGACCATGATCATGAGCACTGAATTTTTCGACTACCTGCGGGACCCGGCTGAAATTTACGCACGCTCTTTCTCTTTGATCCATCAAGCGGTTGATTTAAGCGCCCTGCCATCGGACATGGCCCCGGTGGCGACCCGCCTGGTACACGCCTGCGGCATGACCGATATTATCGATGATCTGGTCTTTAGCGACGGTGCCGCGAGTGCGGGCCGGGCGGCCCTGCAACAAGGCGCGACCATTCTGACCGATGCCGAAATGGTCGCCGCCGGAATTATCCGCAAGCGCCTGCCTGCCCATAATCCGGTCGTCTGTACGTTGAACGATGTCGTCGATTACGACGGCACCACCCGGTCGGCTGCCGCCGTCGATCTGTGGCGGGATCATTTGCAAGGTGCCGTTGTGACCATCGGCAATGCGCCGACCGCCCTGTTCCGCCTGCTCGAAATTTTGCGCGATGGCGGCCCTAAACCGGCCCTGATTCTGGGCTTCGCCGTCGGCTTTGTCGGCGCGGCTGAAAGCAAACAGGCGCTGATCGATCTGGCCCCCGTGCCTTATATTACGCTGACCGGGCGGCGCGGTGGCAGTGCGCTGGCCGCCGCCGCGCTCAATGCCCTGACCGGGGATCAGCCTTGATGGCCTGGATCACCGTTATCGGCATCGGCGAAGAAGGCCTGACCGGGCTGGCCCCGGCCCTGCGCACCATGATCGACACCTGCGATGTTCTGATCGGTGGCCAGCGCCACCATGAAAAAGTTCCAGAATTCACCGGCGAACGCCTGAACTGGGACAACGGCTTCGATTTAGCCCTGGACGAAATCGAGAAACGCCGGGGCCAAGCCCTGGTCGTGCTGGGGTCGGGTGATCCGCTGTCATACGGGGTTGGCTCGACTCTGGCCCGGCGCTTCGGCGGTGATTCCTTGCGGGTTTATCCGGCCCCCGGAGCCTTCAGCCTGGCCGCTGCGGCCATGGCCTGGTCGATCCCCGATAGCCAGTTGCTGACCATCCATGGTCGCCCTTTGGAAGTCCTCAATCTTTATCTGTCTCCGGGCGCACGGCTGCTGGTGCTCAGCCGGGATGGCGGATCACCGGCCCAGGTCGCCGCCTTGCTGACCGCCCAGGGGTTTGGCGGCAGCCGAATCACAGTGCTGGAAAATCTGGGTGGAGAGACGCAAAACCAATACGACAACAAGGCCGAAGACTGGTCCTTCGAGCGCGCTTCCGAACTCAATACCCTGGCCATCGAATGTGTCGGCGATACGGCCCTGTCCCGCGCCCCCGGTCTGCCCGACGATGCATTTGATCACGATGGCCAGTTGACCAAGCGGCAAGTACGTGCCGCCACCCTGGCCGCCCTGCAACCCCTGCCGGGGCAATTGCTGTGGGATATAGGGGCCGGCTGCGGCTCCGTCGCCATCGAATGGCTGCGCCTGGGCGGCCATCGCCGGGCCGTGGCGTTCGAAAGCAATGCCGACCGGCTCGCCCGCATCGCCCACAACGCCGCCAATCTGGGTGTGCCGGGTTTGCAAATTGTTGAAGGGACATTCCCCGAATCCGCAGAAACGAAAGTACCGGACGCCGTGTTTGTCGGCGGCGGAATTTCGCAACCCGGTGTGTTGGATGCGGCCTGGGAAGCCCTTGCCAGCGGCGGCCGGTTGGTCGCCAACGGGGTGACGGTACAGGCCGAACAAACCCTGGCCCAATTCCAAACTGATCACGGCGGCGATCTGGTGCGGATAGGTGTCGAAAGGGCGGTTCCTATCGGCAGTAAAACCGCGTTCAAACCTATGCTGCGGGTCACCCAGTATGCGGGGACCAAGCCATGACCGGTACGCTTTACGGTGTGGGGGTCGGTCCCGGCGACCCGGACCTGATGACCCTGAAGGCGGTCAAAATTCTTGAATCCGTGCCGGTCGTGGCCTACATCGTTGCCGCCTCGGCGAAAAAATCCCTGGCCCGGTCTATCGCCGAGGACGCCATTGGTCCGGACAAGGTTGAAATCGAAATCCCCATGGCCATGCTCGGCGACGCCGGGCCGGGGGCCGAAATCTATGATCAATACGCCGCCACCATTGCCGGGCATCTGGATGCCGGTCGCCATGTAGCCATGTTGTGCGAAGGCGATCCCCTGCTCTATGGCTCGTTCATGTACATGCTCGAAAGGCTCAATACCAACTACGATGTGGTAACGGTGCCGGGGGTCAGTTCGCTGGGCGCGGCGGCGGCGGCGGCCGGCATGGCGCTGGTTTCCCGCCGTCAGACACTGACCATTGTACCGGCGACGCTGGATGACGACGATCTGCAGCGGCGGCTTACCGATGGCGGCGGCATGGCTATTTTCAAGGTTGGCCGCCATTTGCAGAAAATTCGCCGCCTTGTTGAAAACGCCGGCCGGGCCGCCGGCGCGGTTTTCGTCGAACGGGCCTCGATGCCCGGTGGCCGGGTTGTGCCACTTTCCGAAGTTTCGGAAGGAGGGGAATATTTTTCCATGATACTTGTCCCCGCTGTTGGCGGAGAGCATCAATGACCGCCATCATCGCCCTTGATGCCAACGGTCTGGATCTGGCGCGGCGTCTGCAAGAAAAATTCACC
>CBFDVE010000164.1:0-6097 GCA_965613205.1 uncultured Rhodospirillaceae bacterium | reverse complement strand
GAATAGCTACAATCAATTCTTTTGTGTCTGCGATGATGGACGAGTTGCGGATTGACCGGGATTTCTGAATAGCTACAATGGATCGGCGCTAATCGATTGAAAACATTCAACGATTAGCGCCTTTCTATTTCCTAATCCGCATAAACGGGAGTCAGAATAATAGTAGTTGCTCCGTTTTTTCATTGTCACGTCGCTGTTTCCCCTGAAAAATCTGCATGTTCTCATATTGTTTGTCCGTGATACTGAGAATCTGAATGGAACCATATTCGGGCAAATTACGGCGAATTTTCCTTTGCATAACAAGGCCACTGTCCTTGCCGGACAGCAAACGATAATAGACCGAATACTGGGCCATGGCGAATCCCTGGTCCAGGAGAAAGTTCCTGAACCGTGTCGCCGCCTTGCGGTCAGACTTCTCGACCACCGGCAAATCAAACATCACCAGCATCCACAAAATTTCATATCCACTGAGCCATTTTTCCCGATCCCTGATCATCGGTCACAACAACGACCCGGACGGTAAAATATGCGGGAATTCCAATTTATTTTCTTTCTCGTGCAAACTGCTGACCAGTGTCAGTGCCAGCCGGTGCAGGGCATTCATTAAAGTCGATATGCCCTTTTTCGATCGCACATCTGTATCGAGAATTTTACTCAGACGGCGTTTGTCTTCGACGGTCAGGGCCGGGTCAGATCGTCCGCCATCTTGACTGACAATCCGACGCACGGCCTTATCGACCAGCGGTCGAAATGGCTCCATAATATCATCGACAAGGGCAAAGGCGTTTTTGCGGTTTCTGTGGTGAATTCCCAGTGCCGGTGTCAGCCCTGCCCCGCAAACGGCCCGCGCCGTGGCCGCGCGCAACACAGTGTAGCCGTAATTGAGCAGCATGTTTTCGATTCCGGTTTCCCGGTCGCGTCGAAAATCTGGCCCAAACAATGCCGACCAATAGTAGCGGGCCGCCTGGGCTTCCATATTTTGCGGATCGCCCGATTTGACCCTTTTCACAAGCACGTCCAGTTCCCGGAGAACCGACGAGGTTGGCGCAAAATATTCGAGAATGATCCGCTGATTTCTTATTTTCTCTCGCACCACCGATTGCCATAATCGTTTCTGCAAAGGCAACCCGGCCTCGATCTGCGCCCACAATATGCCGCTGTGATCGTAGTGATTGCCGTAAGGCAAGGTCAACGCCAACGGATGGTAATTGGCCCCGCTGGCGACAATCGGCGTCCCCCGTTCGGCCAACGAAGTCATCAAGGTTTTTGTCAGGGTGATTTGGTGAGCCGTCAGGACGAGGCTGGTAATATCGTCCAGGGGCACCCGACCGAGTGTGTCCTGGTCACGCTTAACAATCATAAACCCCCGGCTTTTCGACAGGTAACAACCATCCTCGGATATTTCGACCACCTGGGTAACCACGGCCTAGACGCCCCCGCTGCCATCTTCACGTATTCTGAGTTTTTTCCTGAATTGTTTTTGCAGAACATTGATTGAAAGACGCTGGCGCTTACCGTCTGTTTCGTACTGTGGATGCAAATCTATTTTGTTGTCTGTCGTGCTGAAACCGGCCACCTTCATTACTTTCCTCTGCCCCCCATCGTCCAGTTCAATCATGTCATTTTTGAACAATCGGGTGATATAGCGGGCGGCGGGATGAATGGGTTTACCTTTGATCAGGCCATCATTTTTATCGGGACTTTTGCCGCCGCACTGATCATAGGACCAGAAGGCCCCCTGCCATTCAAATTCGCCATTTTTCCAATTTCCCGGCTTGCCCTTGGGCAATTGCCAGATATCCACGCACAGAAATGAGTCCGGAGCGTAGGCCTTGTAGGGCGCAGAAGAAATCGCCGTGGCAGACTGATTTGAAACCAGTATCCGAATGGTCTTGATATTGTTCTCTTGGCCAAAGATACCCAATACCTTGGCCAAACCGTTCTTGTCCAGTTTGGTTCCCGACGCACGGGCAGCCGCAACATGTTGCTCTATAGGGGTGCGCCATCCGGGATTGCGGATCGCCCCAACTTCCTTTTCCGACAGGCTCTCTATTTTCTTGCGGGTGACCAGGGTGTAGCCGGGCAGGTCCGGGTCCTGTTGTTCTTCAGCAACCAGGCCATAGGCCGTGTCTTTGTACATTTTGCCATTGGTCCCGTGGTCAGGCTTATAGGAAACAATGATTGTCTCCAGGCGCCTTGCCAATTGATCCCGCAGCGCCGAAATATCAGGAAGGTCGATGTGAACACGGTCGTCGGTGCCACGCTTGGTTTGATCCGACACCCGCTTCAACATACCGCGATCAGTCAGGCCGACAACGAAGGCATCTATAATATGATGCCGGTGGTCGTTGCGTTCCTTGAAATTGTGGTCGCCAATCAGGTTATTGAGATGCCACTTGCCACGCATCATGGCGGTCAAGCCACCCGGTATGGTGACGATTTTATTGTCGAGGCAAATATGCCCCAGATAGCGTTTTGTCAGCCGCGAGATGTAGGCGTTATCTGTCAACTGACGGGCAATGAACCCGCCATCCTTATTGAATTTGTCCATGGCCTCGGCTTCGAAACGCCAGCGTTTGTTTCTCGGCAACAGCTTCGCCCGCTCGGCGATTTCGCTCCATACGGCGCCCTGGTGTTCATGCTGGCCATTGGCGAAGGCCTCGAAAGGCGTGTTATTACCCTTCAAGCGGTTGAATTGACGGATCGCCACCGTCAAATTGGCCGTTCCGTTATCCAGGGTTCTGGCAAACGGCAGGATATGCTCGATTTCGGCCTCGCCATTAAACAGCATGGTCGCCGATATGGTCCTGCCCGAAAACGGGCAGCGGCGGGCCAGTTGGTCCGGGCCAAGTTCTTCCCACAACCGTATCTTTTTCAGATCCAACCCCGACGGATCCGCACCGCCGTTCTGGTCGCGAAACAAATCGGCCCGCCGGTCGTTGGCCTTGGCGAATTTGGTATTCTCCTTGGCGATATCATTGCGGGCCTTGGCTGATTTTTTCAAATCCCGGACGATCTCCAGATGAATTTCGTCGGGTGCCCCAAACCGGGCGCTCAGGCGGTTGACCAGCTTGCCCAGTTGATTAAGGGCGACGTGGACCGTTGGGTTGTTAATTTTGCCGTAATGCTGTTCGGGAAAATCGGCGGCGTCATATTTGTCTGGCTTGCCGCCAATGACACTGCCTTTCAAAAGTGCCCCGTAATAAGGCAACCTGTCGAGCAGTGTGTCCGGGCCTCGCTGAGAGTGATGCAAAAAAACGCCATCATCGTCATACACTTCGCCAACGGCGTCGGCATAGCCAAGTTTTCGAACGTCCATGATATCGGCGCAGCGGCTCATCAATTTTCGCGATAAATGGGTCGTCGCCGGGCTTAATTTGAACTTGCACAAAGCCGCCGCCTGTCCTGCCGTTAGCGAAAAAGAGCCCATCAGATCGGCGATTAATTGCTCGTCGTCTTCAGCTTCATGCAGCATTTCCAGCAAATCGTTCTGGCGTTCTTCGTCCAGAGAGTCCCATCGGTCGCCCAACATATCGACCTTGCGCATTTCAACGGCGGTCATGTTTCCCTTCAGCACGTCTTTTGGTCCGGCCTCCAGATTGAACAGGCAGTCTCGCGGGAACAGACGTTCGCCATCGCCATTTTTCAGCTTTCTAATGGCGCCAAAAGTGATGGTCTTCTGGTTATCGAGGCATTCTTGCAACCGGGTGCGTTGGGCCTCGTTCAGTTCATATTTGCTGTAATCATCACCGACGTACTGAAGGTTGCCCAGGTCTTGCAGGATGCGAAACCGGTGGGCGATGGGCAGGTCCTTGTGGGCGCGGTATTGATCATTGAAAAACTCGCACCTGCCCCGCTCGACAGGTTTTAGTTTGCGCTGGAAAAAAATACCGTCAAATCCCTGCGCCTTGTTACCGTTCCGCAGGTCGTCCCAGTCTTGCTCCGACAAAGAATGTTTTTCCCTCTGAATATTCCTGATGGCGTCAAATTCGCTCAGATACATCGCCCGGTCGGCATAAAGATCGCCTTCCTGGCCGCGAAACCGAACCGATTGACCGTTACACTGCCGTTCATAAAGCCACTGACCCAATGTCCGCCGGCCCAGCAATTGTCTAAGTTCAGAAATTTTAGGTTTGATGACGCCGGATTCCTCGTCGTCATTATCGGTCTTGCGATTGGATAAAAACCCACGGCGCTGGCCCAGTTGAAACAACGCCCGTCCCAGTTCATGGGGTGTCACCGGACGCTCCACGGTCGCCGCCCTCAGGGCATAAGGATCCAATGTTTCCAGTGCTTTTCTGTCGGCCCGGTCGGCGGGCATTAATCCCAGCTGGACCAGTCGCTCGACCAATTTCTTTTTTCGCCGGTTGGCCCGATCACGATTGCGCCGGATGCCCCGCGCCAGTCGGCGTTGCACGGCCAGACTGTCGCCAACCCGGTCTTTGCCGGACGGTTCCCTGCCATCGGAAAAAATTCGAACCCCTGACTCCAGTAATGCGAGGGCCTCGCCATCCGCTGTCAATTCAAAGGCGCACCACCCCAGAGAGTTGGTACCCATGTCCAGTGCCAATCGCCACATACCTTTTCTCCGCCTTAAATCATTCAACAGAGAATTACTATTGACTTGTTCTCCACATGGGAGCAACCTTTTAGGGAGTGTAGCTACTCAGAAATCCTGGCAATTCGTTAACAAGACTTTTGTCACAAAATTTAGAGACCGGGTCCGCCCGGTCTCTTTTTGTTTGTGGGAGTCTGGATCGCTTCCCTTATTCGACCTGACTGACATCCCTGACCGCGCCCTTGTCGGCCGAAGTGGCCAGGGCGGCATAGGCGCGCAGGGCCGGGCTGACTTTGCGTGGGCGCGGACCCGGCTGCCAGCCGTCCTTGCCCAGGGCATCCATGGCGGCCCGGCGTTGGGTCAGGTCTTCACCAGAAACCTTCACATTGACCGAGCGGGCCTTGATATCAAACTCGATGATATCGCCGTCTTCGATCAGGCCGATGGCCCCGCCCGAGGCCGCTTCCGGCGACACATGGCCGACGCTGAGGCCCGAAGTCGCGCCGGAAAACCGGCCATCGGTGATCAGGGCGCAAGCCTTGCCCAGGCCGATGGATTTAAGATAGCTGGTCGGGTACAGCATTTCCTGCATCCCCGGCCCGCCCCTGGGGCCTTCGTAGCGAATCACCACCACGTCACCGGCGACAATCTCGCCACCGAGAATACGGGCGATGGCTTCGTCCTGGCTGTTCATCACCACCGCCCTGCCGGAAAACTGATAGCGGTTTTCATCGACCCCGGCGGTCTTCACCACGCAACCGTCTTTAGCAATATTGCCATACAGAACAGCCAGGCCGCCTTCGGCGCTGTAGGGGTGATCGGTATCGCGAATACAACCGGTGCTGCGGTCCAGGTCCAGGCCGTCATAGCTTTTGCTCTGGCTGAAAGCCTGGGTGGTGATAACGCCACCGGGCGCGTCCATATAGAATGCCTTGACCTCATGGGAATTGGTTCGGGATACATCGTATTTATCGATCACATCGCCGATCATGCCACCGTGGGCGGTCGGCACATCCCGGTTGATCAAATCAACCCGGTCCAATTCGCCCATGATCGCGATAATGCCCCCGGCCCGGTGCACGTCTTCCATGTGGTAATCCGGATGAGACGGCGCGACTTTGCAGATATTGGGCACTTTGCGACTGAGCCGGTCCATGTCCTTGAGGGTGAAATCGACTTCCGCTTCCCTGGCGATGGCCAGCAGATGCAGCACCGTATTGGTCGACCCGCCCATGGCGATATCCACCGTCATGGCGTTTTCAAACCCTTTGACACAGCCCATGGAACGGGGCAGTACGCTGGTGTCGTCGTTTTCATAATACCGCTTGGTTATATCGACGATCAGTTTGCCGGCCTGGTGGAACAACTCTTCCCGGTCGGCATGGGTGGCAACGAGCGAGCCGTTGCCGGGCAGGCCCAGGCCCAGGGCCTCGACCAGGCAATTCATGGAATTGGCCGTGAACATGCCCGAGCACGAGCCACAAGTGGGGCAACTGGAGCGTTCGAATTCCAGTGCTTTTTCGTCCGACACATCGGGGT
>CBFDVE010000163.1:0-6103 GCA_965613205.1 uncultured Rhodospirillaceae bacterium | reverse complement strand
GGATCGCCTTCTTCGCGCCTTCCATCAATTCGACCGCCGCGCGGATGGCGTCCTGATTGCCGGTCACGGGCGGGTTATAGGTCTTGTGGCGCACTTTTGAGGGGCCGGTATATTCACCGGTCGCAAACTGGACGTCCTTGGGAACGTCGACGACAACGGGGCCGGGCCGGCCGGCCAAGGCGACGTAAAATGCCTCATGCAGAACGCGCGAGAGATCATTCACGTCCTTCACCAGGTAATTATGCTTGGTGCAGGGGCGCGTGATGCCGACCGTATCGCATTCCTGAAAGGCGTCATTGCCGATGAGATGGGTGGGCACCTGCCCGGTGATGCAGACAACCGGAATGGAATCCATCAGCGCATCGGTAAGACCGGTCACCGCATTGGTGGCGCCCGGACCGGATGTTACCAGAACGACGCCGGGCTTGCCGGTCGAGCGCGCATAGCCTTCCGCCGCATGTACGGCGCCCTGCTCATGGCGAACCAGAATATGGTGGACCTTGTCCTGCTGAAATATCTCGTCGTAAATCGGCAGCACGGCGCCGCCGGGATATCCGAAGATGACCTCTACGCCCTGATCCACCAGCGCTTTGAGGAGGATTTCAGAGCCGTTCATCTGTTCTTTGGTCATCGTACTTGCCTTTATTATTGAATAGGTTAGCCGTATCAAGCGTGAGGCCGCCCGATTTGGCGGCCTGGGAAGAGCAGCAACCTAGACTTTCAAGGGCAATCGGTCAACAAAAAGGGGCGAATAAATGAAAAGATTTCCGCCCGTAAACTTTCCGAATATTGCGCGGGTATTTCCAGGTCATTTTTCAACTGATGCCGCAACCAGGTCAATTGGCGCTTGGCAAAATTGCGGGTCGCCCGCTGGCCGTCGGCGATGGCATGGTCCAGATCACATTCCCCGTTCAGGTAACGGCCCAATTCGGGCACCCCCAGGGCCTTCAGCACCGGCAGGGCCGGGTCCAGATTGAGCGCCAGCAGATTTCGCACTTCTTCGACCGCCCCCCCATCGACCATTTGTTCAAACCGGGCATCTATTCCGGCATAGAGTTTCTGCCGCTCAGGCAAGACCACGAGGGTGCAGTAGCGCGCCGCCACGGGCGATCCTGACAGGGGCTCGTTCTGCCAGTCGCTCAAGGGCCGGCCGGTGGCCAGGGAGACTTCGAAAGCCCGGATCAGGCGCTGACGGTCGCCCGTGGCCAGGCGGGCGGCCATAACCGGGTCCCGTTTGGCCAGTTCCCGATGGAAAGCCGCCTCGCCCAGTTGTTCCAGCAGGGCGGTCGCCTGGTGGCGAAATTCTGCCGCAATGTCCGGTATGGGCGACAGGCCGCAGGTCAGGGCTTTCAGATAAAGCCCCGTGCCACCGACGACGATGGGCAGGCGCTGGACGGCCCAGGCGGCCTCGATCTCGACCGCCGCCATTTGCCGCCAGCGCCCGGCGGAACAGCTTTCTGAAGCATCCACAGACCCATACAGCCGATGGGGCACACGGGCGAGCTCCGCTGGCGATGGCCTGGCGCTGAGAATATCAAGCTGGTCATAGACCTGCATGGAATCCGCGTTGATCACCGTGCCGCTGAATTCCACAGCCAAATCCACCGCCAGGGCCGATTTGCCGCTGGCCGTGGGTCCGGCGATAACAATGACCGGCCTGGCGGCGACAGAACCGGAGCCGGTCATTGAATTATTTTTCCTTGTTGATTTTCAGGGCGACAAAACGCAATCCGGTCTGGCCTTCGATCAGCAACAGAATCCGTTTGCGACCTTCTTTGCGGGCGGCGTCAATCTTTTCAGTGACCTGGCCCGGAGTGGTCACTTCGCCCTGACTGACCTCGACGATCAGATCGCCCGGTCGAATGCCTTTTTCGGCCGCCACGCTGTCTTCCTTGACTTCGGTAACGACGACACCGCGAGCCTCTTTGTCCAATTTGAATTGGGCGCGCAAGGGCTCGGTAATTTCGGCCAGGGCCACACCAAGCGGATCGACCATACGATCACCACCGGGCTTGCCGGGAGCGTCTTCATCATCGAGCGCGGCGATCACTTCGCTTTCGTCCATTTGACCGACGATCACCTTGAGTTTGACTTCCTTGCCATCGCGCCAGACGGTCAGGCTGACCGGCTTGTCGATTTCGGTTTCCGCCACGATGCGTGGCAGTTTGCGCATTTCGGGAACCTTGCGGTCGTTGAATTCAAGGATCACGTCGCCGGTTTTAACGCCGGATTTTTCCGCCGGACCATCCTTGATCAGGCTGGCGACCAGGGCCCCGCGAGGTTTGTCCAGGCCGAGCGTTTCGGCGATTTCTTCCGTTACCGCCTGAATATGCACCCCCAGCCAGCCGCGCCGCACTTCGCCGAACTTGATCAACTGGGCGACAATCGGTTTGGCCCCGGAACTGGGGATGGCGAAGCCGATGCCGACGCTGCCCCCGGAAGGTGAATAAATGGCCGAATTAATGCCGATCACGTCGCCGTCCATATTGAACATGGGGCCACCGGAATTACCCCGGTTGATGGAGGCATCGGTTTGAAGGAAATTGTCGTAGGGGCCGGAGCGGATATCCCGCCCACGGGCCGAAATAATACCCGACGTCACCGTGCCGCCCAGGCCGAACGGATTGCCGATGGCGACGATCCAGTCGCCGACGCGGGATTTGTCGGAATCACCGAATTTCACGGACGGCAATTTGCGTTTTGATTTGATCTTCAGCACGGCCAGGTCGGTCTTCACATCACGGCCGACCACGGTCGCATCCAGGCGGCTGTTGTCTTGCAAAATGACGGTGATTTCATCGGCGTCCTGAATAACGTGATTGTTGGTCACCACGTAGCTATCGCCATTGGTCCTGGTTTCAATAATAAAGCCCGAGCCCAGGGATGTGGCCTTGCGCTTGCGCCGCTGGCCATTGCCATTGGGCCCGCCCCGGTCAAAAAATTCCTTGAAGAAATCTTCAAACGGCGATCCCGGCGGCAATTGCGGCATCTGCGGTCCGCTGCGTCCTTCGATCACCTGGGTGGTCGATATGTTGACCACGGCGGGCAGCAGCCGTTCGGCCAGATCGGCGAAACTGTCCGGGGCCGATTTGGCGCTGGCCGGGAAGGATATGATCATTACCGCAAAAGCCAGGATCGCCATTTTGGCATGGCTCATGACTGGGCCGGGTTTGGACGCAATGTTCATAGCTTGAATATCTCCGTGCTGACGAGTTTGAGAATATCGAATACGAGCACCCTCTTTTCCTCCCCGAATGTGTTGGAACTATGTCTTTGCCAACACGTTTTAGTGATTTCATAGCCAAAAGGGCGGCAAACAGGGTGGGTATACACCACCTTGTCGCCGCCTTTGGACTTTTAGTCGACCTCGTTAACAGACATGAAAATTATCGTCTCTTGTCACCCGAGGCGGCCCCGAAAAAGCGCATGAAATCGCTGTCCGGCGACAGCACCATCGAGGTGCCTTTCGAGAACGCTTTGTCATAGGCTTCCATGGTCCGGTAGAAAGCGAAAAATTCGGGATCCTGACCGAAGGCGCCGTTGAGGATTTTGGTCCTGGCCCCTTCGCCTTCACCACGGGCGATTTCCGCCTGCTTCTGGGCATTGGCCAGAATAACCGTGCGTTCACGGTCGGCCCCGGCCTGGATTTTGGCTTTTTGCTCTTCACCTATAGCCCGTAACTCGGCGGCTTGCGCCACCCGGGAAGACCGCATACGGGTATACACCGCCTGAGATGTGGTTTCCGGCAAATCGGTGCGACCGATGCGAACATCGATCACCTCGACGCCGAAATCAGGGGCCTGCAATTTAAGTTGTGCGCTTATTTTTGCCATCACATCTGCCCGCTTTGAAGTCAGCATATCACCCAATCGGACTTTAGCGACCTCGGCGCGGACGGCGGCGTTCAAGAGTCCTCCAAAGATCACTCGGAATTGGGCATCCGTCGATACCTTTTGGCGAAATTCCAGAGGATTGACAATACGGTATCGCACAAAGCTGTCTACGCTGATGCGTTTTTGATCCTGTAGAAGGACATCTTCCGGTTTGGGGTTAAGGTCGAGAATTCGGCGGTCAAAATATTCGACATTTTGTAAAAAAGGTATTTTGAATTTTAGGCCTGGTTCACGTTCGATCTTGACCGGGTTACCAAATTGCAGAACCAACGCCTGAGACGCCTGATGAACTGTATAAAGTGTGCCGTTGGCGACAATGCCACCAACAACAACGACGACGCCAAGAATGGCGAGAAAGACTTTACTCATCAGTTTGTCCCCGCGTTTTGCTTGTTCAGTTCCGGCAACGGCAGGTACGGAACGACACCCGACCCTCCTTTATTGTCGATGATTATCTTGGT
Organism: uncultured Rhodospirillaceae bacterium; assembly: GCA_965613205.1. Taxonomy (GTDB): domain Bacteria; phylum Pseudomonadota; class Alphaproteobacteria; order Rhodospirillales; family JABHCV01; genus CAZZKE01. The sequence continues at coordinate 1,749 of CBFDVE010000163.1, read as the reverse complement.
CGATTTCGACAGTACGCTCTGCATACGTTCGATATACAACCGTTCTATGGTCACTTCCTTACCCGTTTTGTAAGCCTCATAGACCGACAGGAAGCGTTCCGCTTCACCTTCGGCCTCGCGGGTGATTTTTTCCTTGTAGGCAAGGGCATCTTGCACAATTCGGGCGGCTTCACCCTTGGCCAGGGGAACAATGCCGTTGCGATAGGCGTTCGCCTCATTGACACTGCGCTCCTGATCCTGCTTGGCGCGCTGAACGTCGTTGAAAGCATCGATCACCTGAGATGGTGGATCGACGTTCTGTAATTTAACTTCAGTTATGAGAACACCTGCGACATAACTATCCAGAATTGACTGCAACAATATTCTGGTTTCTGCCTGGATATCTTGACGTTTAACAGTCAGGGCACCTTGCAGCGTCGTTTGACCAATTATTTCGCGAATAGCGCTTTCGGCGGCCAGCTTGACCGTTCCTTGGGGATTTCGAATGTTGAACAGGAAATCACCTGCGTCTTTGATCACCCACTGAACGACAAAATCCACGTCGATGATGTTCTGATCGCCGGTTAGCATCAAACTTTCCTGGGGAACATCACGGACGCTGGTGCTGCGGCTATCGCTGCTGGGCCGGAAACCAATGGTAATCTGATTAACTTGGGTCACGTTCGGTTTGAAGACCTGCCCGATCGGTGCCGGCGGCCAGTAATGTAGGCCGGGCGTAGTGATCGCAACGAATTCTCCAAAAAGTAATTCGACACCCAGCTCTTCGGGCTGAACCTTGTAAAAGCCATTGGCCAGCCAGATCGCGACGGCGGCGATCAGGATCAGGATAAATCCGCGAGAGCGGCCAAACCCGCCGGGCATGAACTGCTTGAATTTTTCCTGACTGCGACGCAAAAGCTCTTCGATGTCGGGGGGTTGAGGGGACTGCGGGCCGCGGCCCCAAGGGCCTTGACCACCACCGCCTTGCGGGTTCCATGCCATAAATCTATCGTCCTTTTTATGCTGACCGTAAACTCGGCCTTGTATTTCGAAAATCTAATGTTACTTCATAGACCAACTGCACTGCCTTATAGGACAGCTAGCGTGAAGGCGCAACGGCATCGGGGCACTATGCCACCAACACACCAGACGGATATTGGTTTATTTTTTGGAGATTTCAAGCATGTCGGCAATAAATGAGGAACTAATTCTCGAGACCCTGAAGGGAATCAAGGATGACGGCGAAGATATTGTGACCAAAGGAATGGTCGCGGGCCTGCAAATCAAGGACGGCCACATCGCCTTCGCCATCGAAGTCGATGCCGAACGGGGGGCCCAGATGGAGCCCCTTCGCAAGGAGGCGGAACAAGCCGTTCATGCCCTTGATGGGGTGCTGTCGGTGACCGTGGTTCTGACCGCCGAACGGCAAGGCGACAGCGCAGCCGCCGCCAGCGCACCGGCGCAATAAATGAGCTGGTTACCGCGCTCCACCTGCAAATCGGGGTTGGCGCAAATTACCGATAGATCGCGCGATTTTATCTGTGCAAGCAAATCCCGGTAATCGTCGGGGGTTTCGGTCAGGTCGTCATAAAGCCCCGACAACAAGACATATTCAGCCTCGTCGAGATCGGTCAACTCCACATCCAGACCCTGGAAAAGCAGTGCATTGGAATAGAGATAGAAGTCATAGGCAAACAGGGCGCCGAGCCCCATGCACAGGTACTTGACCGAGCGGCGGGATTCGGCGCGCGCATTGCGGATAAGCTGTTC
>CBFDVE010000162.1:0-6135 GCA_965613205.1 uncultured Rhodospirillaceae bacterium | reverse complement strand
CCGCCGAAGGGTTCGGGTGCTTTATGTTGGATTCTGTCCCCTAAATTCTGATTTTAGAGCGGATTTTGGTCATGGTCCATGGTTACCGCTGTGCCTATAATCCGGGCCATGGAATCTGAAAACCCTTCCGCCAAAGGTCAGGTGCTGATCCCCCGCAGCCCGGCCAGTATCGCCGGGGTGCGCGGCGTGGTCTGGCTCAGCCCCGATGGCGAAATTGAAAACCTGACCGTGAACGAGGCCCGCACCCGGTTGCGTCCCGATAGCCCGCCGATAGTTTGCCACGGTCGCAACTATTTTCACCGCCTGGATTTAAGACCCTTCCCGGTGTTCGATATTCTGGAATTATTCGCCTTTGTCAGGCCGGCCCGTTTCGTGCTGCCGACCCCCCGTGGTGTGGCTGAAGAACTGGGCCTGGCGCTGCCGGTCAGTCACGAAAACGAGGCCGAAGTATTGCTAAAAGCGGCCCATGTCCTGTTGTCCGACCTGGCTGGCGATGCCGATGCCCACGCCATTGTACTAGCCATGGGACGCGGTGCCTGGCCATGGGCGGCGGCGGTGCTGGCGGCACTGGGTCGAGCACCGACAAAAAAAGGCGAAGCACCGCCGCGCAATGTTTTTCAGGGCCTGGCCGTGTGGAAACGAATTGCCCAGTGGGAAGACCAGGCCCCCGCCACGCCGCCCCGTGATTTACCGGTCGAAGCCGTCGAGGCACGGGCCCAACTGGTTCGCCTGCTCGGCGGCGGATCGGAAGACCGGCCCGAACAGGCGGCTTACGCCGGGGCCGTGTCGGCGGCGTTTTTGCCCCGTGACCGGGCTGGCCAGCCGCGTCTGGTACTGGCCGATGCCGGCACCGGTGTGGGCAAGACCTTGGGCTACATTGCCCCGGCCAGTGTGTGGGCGGAAAAGAACGACGGCGTCGTCTGGATCAGCACGTTTACCCGCAATCTGCAACGGCAACTGGACAGTGAACTGGACAGGCTTTATCCGGACCCGGTAGAAAAAGCGGCCAAAGTGGTCATTCGCAAAGGCCGGGAGAATTACTTCTGCCTGCTCAATTTTCAGGAGGCCGTGGCCCGCTTGCGCACCGGCGGGCTTGATACCTCGGGCGGCGAAGCGGTGGCGCTGGGACTGATGGCCCGGTGGGCGCTGGCCAGTCGCGACGGCGACATGGTCGGCGGCGATTTCCCGGCCTGGCTGATCGGATTGCTGGGCCGCAATGTGACCCTGGATTTGACCGACACGCGGGGTGAATGCACCTATTCGGCGTGCGAACATTATGGCCGCTGTTTCGTTGAACGCACCGTGCGCCGTGCCCGTCATGCCCGCCTGGTAGTCGCCAATCATGCCCTGGTCATGGTTCAGGCGGCGCATGGTGGTGGTGATGAAGGCGAGTTGCCAAACCGCTACGTATTCGATGAAGGCCATCATATTTTCGCCGCCGCAGACGGCGCCTTTTCGGCCGACCTGACCGGCTACGAAACGGAAGACCTGCGCCGCTGGCTGGTCGGGGCGGAGGCCGGCAGGCGGTCCCGGTCGCGCGGACTGCGGGCCCGCCTGGAAGACCTGATCGCCGGCGACGATGAAGCCATTGAAGCCCTGGATGAAGCCCTGCGCGCCGCCCGCGCCTTGCCCGGACCGGGCTGGCGGCAACGGCTCGGCGGCGGCCAGCCGGTGGGCGCGGCGGAAGCTTTCTTGGTCGCCGTGCGCAGCCACGTTTATGCCCGGGAAAGTTCCGGGCGCAATGGCGGCACAAATTATAGCCTGGAAGCCGGAACCGAGCAGCCGGTGTCCGGTTTACTCGATCAGGCGGGAGCCCTGGAAGCCGCTTTGGTGCGCTTGCGGCGACCCTTGTCGGGCCTGAAAAAATGCCTGATCCGACTGCTCAACGCAGAAGCCGACACCCTGGACACCGCCACCCGCAATCGCATTGAGGCGGTCAGCCGCGGCTTGCAGCGGCGCGGAGTCGATGCCCTGACGGTCTGGGCCGACATGCTGAAAGCCCTACATAATGAAAGGCCGCAAACGGTGATTGATTGGTTCAGCGTCGAACGCGCCGATGGCCGCGAAATAGATGTCGGATTACATCGCCACTGGTCGATCCGACCCGGCCCTTCGCCGAGGCGGTACTGCAACCCGCCCATGGCGCACTGATCACCTCGGCAACATTATTGAACCAGGCCCCCGATAGTGGTGACGGTCCGCCCGACCCGGACTTGACCGACGACGGTACAGATGGATGGCCGGGCGCCATGGCCCGTACCGGCGCCGTTCACTTAGGGGTATCACCGGTCCTGGATGCCCGGTCCTCGCCCTTCGACTACGCCGGGCGCACGAGAGTCCTGGTGATCGGCGATGTCGACAAGAACGACATCAAACAAGTGGCGGCGGCCTACCGTGAATTGTTTCTCGCCGCCGGTGGCGGTGGACTGGGTTTGTTTACCGCAATTAACAGATTGCGCGGGGTCTATGAACATATTGCGGGGCCCCTGGACGATGCCGGTTTCCAGTTGCTGGCCCAGCATGTCGACGCCATGGATACGGGCACCCTGATCGATATCTTCCGGGCCGAAGAAAACGCCTGCCTGCTGGGCACGGACGCGGTTCGCGACGGGGTCGATATACCGGGTCGTTCTTTGCGCCTGATCGCTTTCGACCGGGTGCCCTGGCCGCGGCCCGATATTCTGCACCGGGCCCGTCGCCAGGCTTTCGGCGGTCGCGCCTATGACGAAATGCTGACCCGCCTGAAATTAAAGCAAGCCTACGGTCGGCTGCTGCGGCGGAGCTCTGACAAAGGCGTTTTTGTCATGCTCGACCGGGCCTTGCCCTCGCGCCTGCTAAGCGCTTTCCCCGATGGTGTGCAGACCAGCCGACTGGGACTGGCCGAAGCGATCAGTGAAATTCGCAGTTTCCTGGTCGAATATTAGGCCATAGACTGATAAATAGCGCTGTCTCGATTGATCTATTCTACCGAGACCGCCCAGGAACAGAGTTGTCAGCGACGACGCTCTACAAAATCCGGTCCGACCAGATAACAAACAGCACCGATAACGTGGCCACCGATAGGGCGGTCGTGATCATCACGGCGGCCGATGCCTGGCGCACGTAAACCCCATACTTGCTGGCGAACACGAACACCGTGGTGCCGGTCGGCATGGCCGCCAGCAATACCGCCAGGGTTAGCCACATGGGTTCGTCGGCCAGCAACCACAAGGCCAGGCCCCAGGTGATCAGCGGTTGCACCCACAGCTTGGCGACAATGATCCAGGAAATCTCTTTCATATCCTGATTGAGTGGTTTGCCAACCAGGAACAGGCCGAGGGCGAACAAGGCACAAGGCCCGGCGGCGGCGCCCAGGATAGAGGTGAAGGTGGCGATGGGGGCGGCCAGGTCCTGGCCGGTGAACGACCAGGCGATACCGGCGGCAGGGGCCAGGAACTGCGGGTTTTTAAATACTCCCCTGGCCACATCCCTGATAATCCGAAGCCGACTGCCGCCTTCGCTTTGGCTGATTTCCAATATAGTTATGGTGCCGACCAGCAGCATCGATATGTTGATCACCGTGGCGACCACGGCGGCGGCAGTCCAGTCGGGTCCGAAGGCGATGATCACCAGGGGCAGGCCCATATAGCCGATATTGCAATAGGCGCTGGCCAGGGCGCGCAGGGTGCCATCGGTCAGGTTCTGTTTGAACACCAGGCGGGCAATGGCAAAAGCCATGGCGAATGTGATGATCTGGCCGCCGCCATAGGTCAGCATAAACGGCAAATGAAAAATTTCCGTAGGCGTCAACCTGGCCATGGCATGGAAAAGCAGCGCCGGCATGGCCACGTAGAAGACAAACTTGTTCAAAGCCTGGCTGCTTTCAGGCCCCAACACCTTGAACCGCCCCGCCACATAGCCGGTCAGAATAATCGCGAAAACGGGGAAAACAATGTTGATAACGGCTTGCATAGGCACTCCTTATAAGACAAAGGTGGGATCATTGAAACATCACTGAATGAACGGAATTTAGCGCCTATGACCAACCAATCGAACGCCGCCATTGCCTTCATCGGCATCGGTCTTATGGGCCACGGTATCGTTGGTAATATGCTCAAGAAGGGCTTCGCCGTGACGGCGCTGGATCATCCCGGCAACCAGCCTCTGGACGATCTGAAGGCGCTTGGCCTGATCACTGAAAGCACCATCGAAGCGCTGGTCGGCGATGCTCCTATGGTCTTTATCTGTGTTTCCGGATCACCGGAAGTGGAAGATGTCATGCTGTCAGACGGCGGTGTGCTGGCCCATATCCGGCCCGGTACCATCATCGTCGATTGTTCTACCGCCGAGCCCGCCCGGACCCTAGCCCTGGCCGAAAAGGCCGCCGCCGCCGGGGCCAGAATGATCGACGCACCGATGACCCGCACGGCCAGGGAAGCCGAAGAAGGCCGCTTGAACGTGATGGTCGGCGGCGACGATGCCAGCATCGAAGCGGTCATGCCTTGGCTCAAAACCTATGCCGAAAACATTTATCACTGTGGCAGTGTCGGTACCGGCCACAAACTGAAACTGATCCATAATTTCCTGTCGCTTGGCAATGCCGCCCTGGTCGCCGAGGCGGTCACCTGTGCCATCAATGGCGGCGTCGATATGGCCACCTTCAACGAGGTCATGCTGAGCGGCGGCGGCGACAGCGTCGTCTTCCGCCGTCTGCTGCCCTACATCAACGATGGCGACGATGGCAGTTTCCGGTTTTCCCTGGCCAATGGTGAAAAGGATTTGCGCTATTATGTGGATTACGCCAGCGGCCTGAACGCACCCCACGAAGCCGCCAGCGCTTTGCACGGCATCTTCAAGGACGCGGTCGATGGCGGCCTGGGCGGCTCGTCCGTGCCGCATCTGATTGATCGGATGAAAGAAGCATCGGCGGAATGATCGAAGGACAATCCATCGGGTTTGTTGGCCTCGGCCTGATGGGTCGGCCGATGTGCCTCAATCTGATGGCGGCGGGGGCCGAATTGGTTGTCTGGAACCGCTCCGAAGGTCCGCGCCGGGACTTGGCCGAGGCCGGGGCCATTGTTGCCGACAACATCTTTGGCCTGGCCGGGCGATGCCATACCATTATTCTGATGCTGGCCGACACCCCGGCGGTCGAGGCGGTGCTGGGCGACCTGGGCGACCATCTGGAGGCCCGGCACCTGATCATCGATATGGGCACCACTGCGGTCATGGCGACCCGCCACATGGCCGCCGCCGTTCCCGGTTGCTACGTGGACGCGCCGGTTTCGGGCGGCACCCTGGGGGCCGAAAAGGGTGATTTGACGATCATGGCTGGTGGCGATGATGATGCTTTCGAACGGGCCTTGCCGATTTTACGCGTCCTGGGTCAGCGGGTCACTCATGTCGGGCCGGTGGGCACGGGCCAGGTCGCCAAGGCGGCCAATCAGGTCATTGTCGGCCTGACCATCGGCGCCGTCGCCGAAGCCCTGATGCTGGCCAAACACGCCGGGGCCGATCCGGCCCGGGTGCGCCAGGCCTTGCAGGGAGGATTTGCAGATTCCCGAATTCTCGACGTGCATGGCCAACGCATGATCGACGGCACGTTCGAGCCCGGCGGCAAGGCCACCACCCAGCGCAAGGACATGGCCCAGGCCCTGGATTTGGCCGCCGATCTGGGCATTGACATGCCGGCCACGGCACTGGGCAAGAAACTTTACGAAAAACTCATTCAAATGGGTCACGGCGAGCTTGATCACGCGGCCCTGATCAAGGCTCTTGATCCGTCGTGATCAGGGTTTTTTAGGATAGGGCCATTGCCTGACCACCCGCCAGTGATCTTCATCCCAGGTCAGTAAATAAGAATTGCCGTTGCTTAACCGCCCGGCGAAATAGCGCTTGATTTCCGGGGTGATGGAATGGATCAGAACTTGGGTCTGATCCCCTTGCATACGCATCATCTTTTGCACCACTTCCAGGGTCTGTTTCTGGAATGCCGCCACATAGGGGATGTTTTTTCGCTTCATATAGTAGCGGGTAATGACGGCTGATTCCCCGGTGCCATTGGTATCGATAATGACCATGGGTCGATCCGGGCTGACGATTTCTGCCAGTTCCCTGGCGACAGCGGTGTAGTGGGGCTTGTCCGGTTCCAGATCG
>CBFDVE010000161.1:0-6157 GCA_965613205.1 uncultured Rhodospirillaceae bacterium | reverse complement strand
GCCTGCCCTTATCAAGCCCGCTACAAAGTCGATATGCCCCTGCCCGCCTTCGGCAAGGGCGGCAAAATGGCCCATGAAATTCGGCGCGAACGCCCGGATCGCATGGGTGTAGCGCAAAAATGCACCTTCTGCGTCGATAAGATCGATTATGGCCTGGCCCATGGCCTCGTTCCAGGTATCGACCCGGCGGCGACCCCGGCGTGTGTTAATTCCTGCATCGCCGATGCTTTGCATTTCGGCGACAAGGACGATCCGGGCAGCAATGTTTCGACCCTGCTGAACGACAACCGCTACTTCCGGATGCACGAAAACCTGGGCACGGAGTCAGGTTTTTATTACCTGTGGGAAAAAGCCGTGGCCGGTCGCGAGGCGACGGATGATACAGAAATGGCCCCGGCTTCGCGCGGGGTTGGCGGAGTTGGTGCTGCGGCACCCTGGTTGCAAACCCATTGGGACTGGCGCGCCGCTGGCAACTTTATCGGCGGCGGCAGCGGCACCGGCATGTTGGCGGCGGGGGCTGTTGCAGCTATGTTCGGAGCCCCGGTCTGGCCCTTTACTTTGATCGCTCTGGCGCTCATTGGTGCGGGACTTTCTCTGGTCTGGACCGAGCTGGGTCGGCCCTGGCGGGCGCTAAACGCTGTTTTCAATCCCCATACGTCGTGGATGACCCGCGAGGCCCTGGCCGCAGGGCCGGTGTTCGCCCTGGGCCTGGCCGCCGCCTGGTTTGACCGTGCCGACCTGATGGCTGCCAGTGCCTTTTTCGGTCTTGTCTATCTTTACTGCCAGGCCCGCATGTTGCACGGCGGCAAGGGCATTCCGGCCTGGCGCGACCCGGCATCGATCCCGCTGATGATTTTGACCGGGCTCACCGAAGGGGCCGGACTGCTGGCAATCGTCGCCATATTAAGGTATCCGCCGATCATATACGTAACCATTAACATCATGTTATTGCTGGTTATTTTACGCCTGTGGGCATGGCGCAGATACCGCCGCAACTTGACCGACCACGCCCCCGACGCCGCCATCCGGGTGATCACGGCGTTCAACGGCAAGATGGCCGTGGCTGGCGGCATTTTACCTTTTGCCTTGGGCATTGCCGGTATGCTTGAGCCCGAATTTGCCGCCGTCCTGTTCCTGGCCGCAGCTTTGGTCACGGTGCTCAGCGGCTGGGCGCTTAAATACATGATCGTTACCCAGGCCTCGTTCAATCAAGGCTACGCCATCGCCCACCGCCCCGAACGGGCCGCCGGGGCCGGTGGCGGTGCCGGTGCCGCACCAGGCTGGAACAAAGCGGTGTAGGAAAATGGGCCGTGTCAGGCGGCTTCGACAGTCAGTCGCGCTGCCCGGTTTTTCTTCGGTTCGCGAATGATGATATCCACATCCCGATCCAGAATCAGGAGCAGCTTCAACAGACGGTCAACGGAGAAATCCCGAAAGTGACCTCGTAGCAGGCGAGAAACATCCGGCTGCGATAGACCGAGTAGTTTGGCGGACCGGGTTTGAGTCAGGCGACGATGGCGGAGAATATCATCGATACTGGCAACGAGATCGGCCTTGAGCAGTTGAGTTGCTGAATCCGGATAGCCAAGATCGGCATATACGTTGCCACTGCCACTCTCGATTTTGATCGACCTATTCTTTGCCATAATTTTCCTCATAGTGATTTTGCGCCGCACTCAGCCGCCTGGCCACCAAATCAACATCTTTCCTGGCCGTCTTGATGCCTTTTGTCGACTTCTTCTGGAAAGCGTGAAGCACGTACATTGCATCCTTAAAACGAACAGTGTAAACGGCCCGGTAGGTATCGCCATCGCTCCGCGACACCACTTCCAAGACACCCGAACCGTGTCCCTTAAAGGGTTTGGCGTCACGGTGTTTATGGCCACTTTGCGCCAAATGGAGCGCGAAGCCCATATGATCCTGGACTTGGTCAGGGAATTTTTTGATGTCTTCCCGGCTCGATCCAACCCATTCAAGCGGCTTCAGAATTGCGCGTTTCATTATGGTAATTCCACCATAAACGAACTCTACCGCTTGTCAATAATCCGCTGCACCTTGCCCATCGACCGGGGGATGCTCTCAGCGGCTTGAATTTGCACTGCCGCCGTAATGCCGATCGTCGATTTGATGTTGTGTTGCAGGTCTTTACCGGCCTGGGCGTGATCCTCGGTACTGCTGCCGGGGCGGCCTTCGACCAGAACGGCCAGGGCGTCCAGGCGACCCTCGCGGGTTACTTCCAGCACGTAGTGAGCCGAAAGCCGAGGGTCTTTGAGCAGGATTTCCTCGATCTGTGAGGGGAACACGTTGACGCCGCGAATGATCAGCATGTCGTCGGACCGGCCGGTGACTTTTTCCATGCGCCGCATGGAGCGCGCCGTGCCCGGCAACAGGCGGGTCAAATCGCGGGTCCGGTAGCGGATGATCGGAAAGGCTTCCTTGGTCAGGGAGGTAAAGACCAGTTCGCCTTCTTCCCCGTCAGGCAGGACCGCGCCGGTGTCGGGATCGATGACTTCCGGATAAAAATGATCTTCCCAGATATGCAGCCCGTCCTTGGTTTCAATACATTCGCTCGATACCCCCGGTCCGATGATTTCCGACAGGCCGTACAGGTCCATGGCGTCCATATCAAAGCGGCCTTCGATTTCCTGGCGCATGGCTTCCGTCCACGGTTCGGCCCCGTGCATACTGACGCTCATGGAAACCTTGCGGGTATCCAGGCCCTGGCGCTCGAATTCATCGGCGATGGCCAACAGGTAGGAGGGCGTCACCATAATGATGTCGGGCTCGAAATCCTCAATTAACTTGACCTGTTTTTCGGTCTGGCCGCCGGACATGGGGGTGACCATGCAACCCAGCCGTTCGGCCCCGTAATGGCAGCCGAGGCCGCCGGTGAACAGGCCGTAGCCGAAGGCGATATGAACCTTATCGCCCCGCCGCCCGCCGGACGCCCGGATCGACCGGGCCATCAAGCCCGCCCACATGTCGATATCGTTCTGGCTATAGGCGACCACGGTTGGATTGCCGGTCGTGCCGCTTGAGGCATGAACCCGGACAATCTGGTCTTGCGGCACGGCGAACATACCGAAGGGATAGTGCTGGCGCAGATCGTCTTTGACCGTGAACGGAAACTTGGCCAGGTCTTTCAGGTCTTTCAGGTCATCGGGATGAACCCCGGCGGCATCGAAGGCCTGCTTGTAATGATCGACATTGGCATAGACGTGGTTCAGGCTCCACGTCATGCGTTCCAGTTGCAAGGCCGAAATTTCATCCCGGCTGGCGATTTCGATGCTGTCCAGATCTTCTTTTTTCGGCTCTCTAACCGTCATGATGCAACCTCCCTGTTGCCCCCATTATAAATATGTTTATGATTTATTTGCACATTCGTTTTTGCAATAAGGGTTATTTTCAAGACCCCAATATTTGGAGTTTCCCATGCAGGCAGTCTTCGTTTTTATCAAATGCAAGCTCGGCGAAGCCTATCAGGTGGCCGGGGCGCTGATCGACAAGGTCGAACAAACCTCGGAGGTATATTCGATATCCGGCGAGTTCGATTTGATCGCCAAGTTCTACCTGGAAAAAGATGCCGACATCGGCCATTTCGTCAATCAGCAAATACACCCCCTGGACGGGATCAAGGACACCCAGACCCTGATCACCTTTAACGCCTTTACCTAAAGCTGTTTCCTGAGCACCAGTTGTTGCGCCGGGCGAAAGCCCTGATGATCGAGAAATTGCTGCAACGGGTGATTGTTCCAGGCCACCGTGGTGCGAATACGTTCCACTTGCAGGGCATTCAGATTGATCTTCAGTTGCGATAGCAAAGCGCTGGCCACGCCCTTGTGGTCATGGCCGGGATCGACTCCCAGGGTGTCGATCACCGCCGTCGTTTCGGTCCGCCCGAATTCACCAAAATCGACACGAGCCATGATATAGCCTGCCACATGACCATCGATATCGGCAACCAGGGAAACCCGGATTCCGCTTTCGACCATCACTTCGTGTAGCTTGGCGGCAAAATAATCGGCCCGATTGTGGCCGGTCAGCCGGGTATCGATGCGGGTCATGGCGGCCAGGTCATCGTCCCGCATGGAGCGCACCGGGAAACGATCCCGCGACAGATTTTCTACTTCTTCGATGTTCAACATCAATGCAAATCCTCAAGTTCCAGAACCTGATCGAAAGACAAGTCAAACTGGTTGGCGGCAAAAAATTGTATCAATTCATGGTCTTGCCAGTCGATTTGCGTACGCAACTCGCCAATATTCAGGTCTTTCAGACGGTCTTCCATGTGGGCCAGCATGAGCGTGCCGGCACCACTGTGCCGGATCTCGGGATCGACACCGATAACATCCAGCATGGCAATTTTGTGATCGTCTCCGAATTCACCGTTGTGCAATCTGGCGATGGCGAAGCCGATCAATTGGCGGTTTGAATTTTCCACCGCCAGGGCGACAAACCCGCGCGGATTGGCCAACGCCGCGGCCAGCCGTTTATCGAAAAAAAGTCGCCGCGACCGGCCACCAATCTGGCTGTCAATATGGACGACCCGATCCAGGTCGTCGGGCCGCAGGGGCCTGGACTTGATATTTTCCACGGGTGCCATAGGATCACCTTGATCAGATTTATTAGATATTTTGGTACTGTATTGCGTATTTAATGCCGTGTCAATAAAAGCCGACATTTTGTAGGGCTATGCAACGCTCTGTACGGCGACCCGATTGGTGTATAGTCCGAGCCTTGAAAAACAGGAGCCACCCTTGAACAAACTGCAAAACGAGACCCCCATGCGCCCCCTTGTGGTTCGTCAAACCGTATCGTGGGGCCATTGCGATCCGGCCGGGATAATCTATACCCCGCGGGTGCTGGACTATGCCATCGAGACTCTGGAGGCCTGGAACCGGGAGTTTCTCGGGGTATCGTGGATCCGGCTGAACAAGGAGATGTCCCTGGGCTTCCCGACCGTCCGCTCGGAACTTGATTTCTTCAGGCCCCCGGCGGTCGATCATGTGATTGATCTGGGCCTGGAGGTGCTTGAAGTGGGGCGCAGTTCGCTGACCACCCTGATCACCGGGCGGGATAACGGCGGGGTGGATTATTTTCGGGTCAAACTGGTGTCCTGCCTGATTTCCGTCCCCGATTATACACCACAGGAAATACCCGATGATTTTCGCAATAAAATTCACGCCTATCAAAGTGCCTGTCAGGAGACCCTATGCAAATGAACAAGGAACTGTTTCAGACATTGCTGAAACCGGTCATTCAGTCAGTTCAGGGCAAGGCCCTGGATGGTGAGCTGGCCGACACTCTGAACCGGGATTTCCCGCCGCAAAGCGAGTTGTTCAAGGCCATCGAGGCGGCCTGCCACGCGGCTATCGAGGCCGGCTGGATGTGCGCCCAGGGCGATTCCGGGCGGCGCTTTGGCCGGGTCATCAAACCCGGCCCGGAAACCGGCGACCTGAGTGTCGATGTGGTTCACCTAAAAGACTTCGTCGGCCCCCACCACAGCCATCCGACCGGCGAAATCTGCATGACCATGCCGATTGACGGGGGAGCCCTGTTTGACGGTCAGGGGGCCGGTTGGTGTATTAACCGACCTGGATCGGCCCACAATCCGACGGTCAGTAACGGCGAAGCGCTGGTGCTTTATATGCTGCCCGGCGGCCGCATCGAGTTCACCAAAAATTGACTCAAGCCCGAGCGCATAAACCTTAAGATCATATGGCATGACTTATATTTATCATCGCTGCAAAATAAAATTGCGGGTGCTGTTTTTGGGCGATGTCCGGCGTGCCCTGGTGGTCGGCATGGTTGTCGAAATCACCATCGTGATGAAAAAAATATCGCCCGTCTTCGGCGGCGCCGAGAATCCGCGCGCCGCGCGGGCACCGATGCGGCGCGAAACGCCGGTACGGTCGAAACCGTGCCTTCACCCCAGATAGGATGACAGAGGATATTTTTTAGTGGCATGTGAAATATACTGGTTCAGCGGCAGCCCGTTTTCCTGGCGGGTCCTGTTGGCCCTTGAATTCAAAGGCATCGAGTATGAATCCTGTTTGTTGACGGCCAGTTCAGGAGAGCATCAAACGCCCGATTTTCTGGCCCTTATACCATCGAGCGTTAATAAGAACCCATAGAGATCGTCACAGCAGTCCTTCGG
>CBFDVE010000160.1:0-6170 GCA_965613205.1 uncultured Rhodospirillaceae bacterium | reverse complement strand
TGGCCCCCGACGCCCCGATGGGATGGCCGATGGCGATGGCGCCGCCGTTGACGTTCACTTTGCCGGTGTCCCAGCCCATGTCCCTGTTGACCGCGCAGGCCTGGGCGGCAAAGGCTTCGTTGGCCTCGATCAGATCCAGATCATCGACCGACCATCCTGCTTTTTTCAGCGCCGCCCGGCTGGCCGGGATCGGACCGGTGCCCATAATCGATGGATCGACGCCCGCCGTCGCCCACGAAACGATCCGGGCCAGCGGCTTGATGTTCCGTTTTTCGGCCTCCCCGGCGCTCATCAGCACAACGGCGGCGGCGCCGTCATTGATGCCCGAGGCATTGCCGGCAGTCACCGTGCCGTCTTTCGAGAAGGCCGGACGCAGACTGCCCAGGCCTTCGGCGGTCACGCCGGCCTTCGGATATTCGTCGGTATCGACAATGGTTTCGCCCTTGCGGGTCTTGATGGTGACGGGTGTAATTTCGTCGGTGAATTTTCCAGCCTTCTGGGCGGCCTCGGCCTTGTTTTGCGAGGCGGCGGCGAATTCATCCTGGTCCTGCCGACTCAATTGCCATTTTTCGGCGACATTTTCCGCCGTGGTGCCCATGTGATAGCCATTGAAAGCATCCCACAGGCCGTCCCGGACCATGGTGTCGATCAACTGGTCATCGCCCATTTTGGTGCCATTTCGCAAGTGCATACAATGAGGCGACTGGCTCATGCTTTCCTGGCCGCCGGCGACGACGATGGAACTGTCGCCCAACTGAACGGCTTGCGATCCCAGGGCCACGGCACGAAGACCCGAGCCACATAACTGGTTGATGCCATAGGCCGTACTTTCGACCGGAATACCGGCATTGACGGCGGCCTGGCGGGCCGGGTTCTGGCCCGCCCCGGCAGACAAAATCTGGCCCATGATGACTTCCGAGACATCGGCCGGATCGACCCCGGCCCGATTGATGGCCTCGACAATGGCGATGCGGCCCAGTTCGTGGGCGGGCAGCGAACTCAGGGCTCCGTTGAAGGAACCGACGGCGGTGCGCGCGGCACCGACAATAACGACCTGGGTCATGACCTGATCTCCTGCAATATTTGTTATGTGGTTCACTGGTTTGGTTCAATTGACTTTATCGCCGGTCCGGCAAGGCGGCAAGGGCTAAGATGTTGCACCGCACAAAACTATGTGGTGTTGGATATGAGCCATTTTTGCAGGGGCCGATAAAGTTTTTTCGGCGCCCCCGACCCGACCACCATGCCAATGTGACCGGATTCAATGTGCAGCATTTCAGCATGTTTGATTTTGTCGCCCAGCGGCAGCACCGTTGCCGGTGGCACAATATGATCCCGTTTGGGCGCGACCACCAGGGTCGGCATGTCAATGTTCTGCGGCCTGATCTTGTGCCCGCCGACCCGCCATTGGCCGCGACCGGGGGTGTTTTCAATATACCAGCCGTTCAGACATTGCCGCGCCACCGGCCCGGCCAGGGGCACGCCGTCGTTAACCCAGTCTTCCAGGGCGGTGAATTGCCGCGCCCGGTCGGACTTAGGGTCCAGTTCGGCGAAGGCGCGAAACTTGGTTGGCGTCAGATTGGGGGCCAGGCCGGCAAACAGGGCCTGCATCACATCGACCGGCAGGGTGCCGCCCAAGTCGATTGTTTTTTCCAGTTGCGGCAAAATGGCCCGCAGCAGGCGGGTCTTGCCCTCATCCATGGCCGAAAAATCCCACGGCGTGGCCAGCAACACCAGTGCCTTGATTTGTTCGGGCCGTAGTTGCGCCAGGGCCAGGGCCAGCAAGCCGCCCATGCAGTAGCCGAGCAGGGTAACCGGTTGCCCGGCCAGATCCTGCGCGGCGGTCAGGGCCTGGGACAGTCGCCCGCAAATATAATCATCCAGATTGAAGTCCGGCTCGCCATCGCCCCAGTCGATCAGCAGGGGGCGGACTCCTCGAGCCGCCAGATACCGCATCAGGCTGCGTTGGCTGTGCAAGTCGACAATGTAGGCGCGATTGATCAGCGACGGGATGACCAGCAAGGGCGGGCCATTGGCCGCTTTTTCGTTGACCACGCCGTAGTCGAGCAGACGCGTCGTTCCGCTTTGCCAGATCGCCGGGGGCGGTTCGGGGCGGCTTGTCGGCGGCATCGCCCGGTAGCCCCTGACGCCATCGGCAAAGGCGGCCAATTGCCGCCGGGACTGTTCTTCGAGCGCGGCCCTAAAAAGCTCCGGGTCAGCGTTTCGCAGGTCTTTTTGCAGGCTTTCGGCTTGCTTTTTTAGTCTTGGCTTCCAGTTGATCGAGCCGCTTTTCAAGCTCGGCAATGCGGCCAGCGAGCTCATCGCCATCAGGGTTTGCACCGCCATGTGCAGGGGCAGGGGGCGCGGTCCCGGATGGCTCGTCTGATTGATCATGGATTTTCGCTCCTTCGGCCATTTGCCTGTTGAAGGCGGCAATCGCGGACGTTGACCCGTTGATCATTTCGATGGTCCTAGCCAGGGTCTCGGCGACCTCGCCATCGGCGGCCAGATCGGACAGGTGCTGTTGCCACAAGTCCATGTAGCGCTTGGCCAGATCATTCAAATCAGGTGTATCGGTCATGGTTTATGGTCCAATCTAGCTCTCTCAAACCATTACGCCAGAAATATTTATGCTGCGCAGCATAAATTTATTTGCATTGCAGCATTTTCATAAAAAAGGTTATGTGATACCAAGTGTTGTCAGGTGTGCAGCGGTTTTGCGATTGCGAAAAGCCGGACGCCAGTTTTAACCAGGAACGATGGCCTATGGCAGACCAGACGAGCGATGAAGAAGCGCCGATCACGATCAAGAAATACGCCAACCGGCGTCTCTACAATACCGCGACTAGCAGTTACGTGACCCTGGATCACCTGTCGCAGATGGTCAAGGACGGCACCAACTTCGTCGTCTACGATGCCAAATCCGGCGAAGACATTACCCGTTCGGTGCTCACCCACATTATTGTTGAAGAAGAATCCAAGGGTCAGAATTTACTGCCGATCAATTTTTTGCGCCACCTGATCAGTTTCTATGGCGACAGTCTGCAATCGCTGGTGCCTCGCTATCTGGATCATTCCATGGGCTCGTTCGCGCGCAATCAGGAACAGATGCGCCATTACATGCGCGATGCCCTGGATGGCCTGATGCCGTTCCAGCAGTTTGAAGAAATGGGCAAGCAGAATATGGCCCTGTTCGAAAACGCCATGAAAATGTTCACCCCGGTTCCCGGCGGCAACGGCAACAACGCCTCAGCCGGTCAAAACGAACGGGGCGTGGGCGAGCAAACCGCGGACGAAAAAAAACTGCATGAATTGCGCCAGCAACTGGAAGCCATGCAAAGCCAGCTCAATAAGCTCAAATCGACCGATAAAAATTGACCTAATGCAATTCCCGCAGGACCCGAAAGCCGACGCCGTAGCTGGTGATCCGGGCATCGTTGCGAAACCGCCACGACGACCGTAGGTTCTTGGAAAAGTAATACCAGGACCCCGATCGCATGACCCGGAACTGGCAATCCCCCGTTTCCCGAGCCGAGGCGTCGGTCGGGGCATTGGTGTGGGTCTTGTTCCAGCAGTCCTGGGTCATTTCCCAGATATTGCCGTGCACATCATACAGGCCGAACGGATTGGCGGCGAAGGACCCGACCGGGGCCGAGCTGCGTTTGCTCCACTGGCTTTTGCAATTGCGGCAATTGGCCAGATTTTCGCCGATCTCATCGCCCCACCAGTAATCGGTGGTGGTGTTGCCACGCGCCGCGTATTCCCATTCCGCCTCCGATGGCAGTCGGTAAATTTGTCCGGTTTTATCGCTCAACCACTTCAGGTAATTTTGCGCCGATTGCCAGTTGATGTTGATCACCGGCCTGCGTCCCGGCCCCATTTGTGATCGTCGGGCATAACCGCACAGCCGCCGCCATCGAAACAGGCCCGCCATTCATCGAAGGTGACTTCATAGACGCCCATGGCAAATGGCCTGGCAATGGTGACCCGGTGGGCCGGACCTTCGTTGTTGTATTTGCCCGTGCGTCCCATGATGAAGTCGCCCGCCGGTATTTCCACCAGTTCCGGGCAAGTCGGGCAATCGCGGAATTTTTCAAGGTGTTCCTTAGCGCCCGGCAGTGCCGGTGCGAGGGTCACGAACGTAAATACCAGCAGGGTGATGGCAAGGGAGTGGCGCATGGCAACAAGGTCCCCTAACCAGTGCCATGGGTCAAGACCGGGCGTCTTTTGATTTCCGTCAAGGCATGACGGCCCGGACCTGACTTAGGGTTGGTCAATGTCGACTTTTTTCAGTGCCGGGTTTCGCCCGTTCTTCTTGTTGGCAGGACTCTACGGTACTTTTCCGCTCCTGATCTGGATCGCCGCCTATGCCGGTCAGGCATCCGTGCCCGGACCGATGAGCCCGCTGGCCTGGCATGGCCACGAAATGGTGTTTGGTTTCGGTGTCGCCGGAATGACCGGGTTCCTGCTGACCGCCGTGCCTAGCTGGACCGGGTCCGCGCCCGTCAAAGGCCTGCCCCTGGCCGGTCTGGCATTTTTGTGGGTGCTGGGACGGGCCGCCATGTGGGGTGGCTGGGGGCTCGGACCCTGGATTGTCGCCCTGGCCGATATGGCTTTACTGATGGCCCTTAGCCTGTTTCTGGGCGCGCGCGTTTTGGCGGCTGGAAACTTCCGCAATGTGCCCCTGGTCGCCCTGGTCATCACCCTGTTGCTGGCCAATGGCCTGATGCATGGAGAAACCCTGGGCCTCGGCGCAAATTCCGCCGCCACCGGGCTGCGCCTGGGTGTCTACGTGTTTTGCCTGCTGATCGCGCTGATCGGGGGCCGGGTGATACCGGCCTTTACCGCCAATGTCTTAAAGGCCCGTGGTGAGCCTGCCCAGGTGGTGACCTTGCCGATCACGGAAAAAGCCGCCCTGGCGGCCCTGGCCGCCGCCATCGTGCTGGACCTGACGGTCGCCGATGGAGGCGCTTCGCGCACCCTGGCCGGGGGTGTGGCCCTGATCGCCGGATTATTGTTGCTGGCCCGAATGAGACTTTGGCGCACCGCTAAAATACTGAACGAGCCAATCCTGTGGATTCTGCACCTGGGACATCTTTGGCTGGCGCTCGGCTTTATCTTGAAAGGCCTGGCCGACCTGACGGGCCTGATCGCGCCCGGCGACGCCATTCATGGACTCAGCGCCGGGGCCATGGGGACCATGATTTTGGCCATGATGACGCGGGCGGCGCTGGGCCATACGGGGCGACCCATGAAAGCGCCGCCGGCCATTGTGGCGGCCTATGTGCTGGTTGTTGGCGGCGCACTGCTGCGGGTTTTCGGGCCATCGCTTGGCGGCGATCTGGAAAGCGCCACGATCATCACCGGGGGGCTCATGTGGGTCGGCGGATTTGCTATTTACAGCGTCATCTTCTGGCCGATCCTGACCCGGCCCCGTTGATGCCCCTTGGTATTGGTATAAGTAACGGTTTAGTGATTTGATGTGATTATCACTAGCGACTGTGAAAAGGCATGGTGACATCTCCAATCAACCTAAGGGAAATAATGGAGGTTTCAATGCTACGTATTACCAAGTATGTGATTATTTTTGGGGGCTTACTTGCATTCTCACTGGCCACGACCGGGGCAATTGCGGCCCCGTTCGGTAATCCGGAAGATGTGGCTTTTGCCCAGAAACTCTGGAAAGCCATGGCTAAAAACCGTTTGGTCGGATCGAACTCGCTTCATCCCATGCCCTACGAAGTCTCGCCGCCGCACGGCAACATTGTTGAGACCATGGATGGCAAGATGACGGTCGATGGCCGTTCCGCCATTGTCATCGTCAAAAAGAATTTCGGCAAACAGGATGATACAACGGTGGAACAGGTCGCCGACAATCCGGGTAAATATCTCAATTCGATCACCGTCATGTACAAGCGGGAAAAAGGCTATGACCCCGAAGACAAGGACTGGTTCTGGGCCAAATATCTTCCCGACGGATCAATGGACATGAATCCGAAAAAGATGAAGCTGGTCGGGCGCGTGGCCAAGGGTGCCAAAAAGGGTTGCATCGCCTGTCATAGCCTCGCACCGGGCGGCGACATGGTCTATATTCACGACCGCTACGCCAAGTAGTTAGAGCATTTCCGGGATATTATGAACCATTCTGACCCTGTTATTTTGTTTCGTGA
>CBFDVE010000159.1:0-6204 GCA_965613205.1 uncultured Rhodospirillaceae bacterium | reverse complement strand
GGCGATCTGGTGGGTGGTGATATTTTCGCGAAAAATGCAGGTCTGATTGCGACCGTTTCTCTTGGCTTCGTAGAGGGCCATATCGGCCATGTTGATAAATTGATCCAGGCCCAACAGGTCCCCTTCACGGGGGTCATTGCGACCGGGATGAATATAAACCCCGATGCTGCCGGTCACGGTAATCGTATGATTTTGAAAGCTGATTGATGCCGTGCGGATGGCATTGTGCAGTCGCTGGCACAAGGCGACGGCCTTGGGTTCGTCGCAAACGGGCAGGAAAAATATGAATTCCTCGCCACCATAGCGACCGACGATGTCGCTTTTGCGGGGCAATTCCCTGCAGATCAATCCGATTGCCCGCAAAGCCTCATCACCGGCCAGATGGCCGTAGCTGTCGTTGATTTTTTTGAAGTTGTCCAGATCCAGCAGGATCAATGCGAATTGGGTGTTATGGCGCAGCGCCTCGTTCATCATCGGATCGGCGGCGGCCCAGAATGTCCGACGATTGAGAACGCCTGTCAATTCATCCTCGGCGGCCAGTTCCCGTACTTCCGTTTCCAGCCGGGACACTTCGAGCAACAATCTGACCGGGAAAGTCGCGACGATCGGGGATACAAATAGCGAAATGGAGAATGAGTATACCCAGCCCATCATATTGGGCTGGTAGTCGGTAAAATAGACCAGACCCAATGACAGGGCCTCGTAGCTCAGGGCGGTTAGTACAACGACAATACCGGTAATGGCGACAACTGTCCTGACCAGTCCCCAGGAGGTAATTTTGTCTCTCAATGAAGTCATCTCAGTACCGGATTCCGGCCCGTTGATACAGAAAATGCATAAGCCATGCGGGGTCGATCTGAAGAAACTGTAGATGCTTGAAGAACGAAGGCGACCATGGCCCGGTTGGCCACACAGAACCGGCGAATGAATTTGTTGGTCTGGTTCTGGTGGCTTTCGCCATATTCGGCCAGAAAACGGTCTGTCGGGCGCAAAGGTTCGCCGGTCATTATCCCTCCCTACAGCAACATCAACGTCAGATAAATTCCAACACCTGAAGATTATACAACCGGCGCAGGAACTCAAGGGCATCTATATTTGCCACCGGCTGCCCCTGGATCAGTTTTTCAGCCACCGGGACAAGGTCACTGTGCAGCGCCATGCTGTCGCCCAGGAAGCCGAGACATGCCTCACCCGAAGGGGCTATGGCCAGGGTGAACTTGATCTGTTGCGGCTTGATCAGGGCCGCACCCTGTTGCAGCATGGCCCTCAATTGATCAGCCGACAGGGTCTCTTCCCGTTGCTCGCCCTGGGCCATATCCGGATGACTTTGTTCGGCGAAAAAGCCGACCAGCCAGCGGCTGAAATCGGCCGAGCCCAGTTGCCGGGTCAGGCGATCCCGGATGTCTTCCACCGTGATTGTGTCAATGACCGATCCGGCACTGGCGGGGGTCAGGTCTTCGCCCACATAGCGCCGGTCGGTGTCTTCCCGTTGCGACAGGTAATGGCCATAAGCGCCCATCAGGTCTGACATTCTGGGGCCCAGAAAACCGATGGAAAATGTCAGGGAGTCTTCAAGCGAGATGCCTTCGTGACCGAACTTCGGCGGCACATATAGAACGTCGCCGCGGCGGACCTCTATTTCGTCACCCTCAATGGGTTCGTGCAGGATTTTCAGATCCAGCCCTTCGATGTAATTTTCTCGGCCCAAAGGCTGCCGCCCCACGGTCCAGCGGCGGCGTCCCTGTCCCTGCACCAGGAAAACATGGTAGCTGTCCACATGGGGGCCGACCGAACCGCCCGTGGCCGAATAACTGACCATGATATCGTCCATCAGCCAGCGCGGGGCGAAGCCGAAACAGGGCAGCAGGGCGGCGGTCGGGGGATGGAATTGCTCGACGTTCTGAACCAGCAGACTCCAGTCTGCCTCGCCGGCATCGGTGAAATCCTGTTCCGTCAACGGCCCGAAAGTACAAGTCCAATCTGCGTTCCTGACCATGCGGGATTGCGGCCCGTCATCCAGCGCCAGTCCGGCCAGTTCATCGGCGGAAATCAGGGCGCTAATAACGTCTTCCGGCACCCCGCCGCGTACCATAAAAGGCTGCCGGTTCCAATACCGGGCATAGAAATCGGCTGCCGATGGCAGTGCGTCAAGTTGGATCATCGGTCGTCGAATTGCCCGGCGGCACGAAAATTTCCGGTCGTTCCGAGGGAATGGATTCGACGTATACCGATTGCGACGGGAAGGCGAAGCCGGAGCCGGCCTGCTCCACCGTCTGCTTGATGTGGTAGGCCAGTTGTTCCTTGATTTTCAGCCATTCGCCCCAGTCGGTGGTGATGGTGAAGCAGTACAGCATGATGTCGATGGACGAGGCGCCAAAACTGTCGATGCGG
Organism: uncultured Rhodospirillaceae bacterium; assembly: GCA_965613205.1. Classification (GTDB taxonomy): domain Bacteria; phylum Pseudomonadota; class Alphaproteobacteria; order Rhodospirillales; family JABHCV01; genus CAZZKE01. The sequence goes on along the minus strand of CBFDVE010000159.1, from coordinate 3,813 downwards.
ACGAAGGTGGCGACATCTTTCGGCGAGGCGAAATCGGGTGAGTCCAGAATATAGCGCTCGATGCCATCGCGGATTTCTCGCAACTGATCGATAGATGAGCGGTATTCGACGCCGATTTTCCAGTAAATGCGCCGGTGGGTCATGGCCGAAAAGTTGGTCACCGCGGTATCGGCCAGGTTGGTGTTGGGGACCATCACCGGGGCCTTGTCGAAGCGCCGCACAATGGTCGAGCGAAAGCCGATGCTTTCCACCGTGCCTTCGACAATGCCTTCGACCCTGATCCAGTCACCCTTGCGAAATCGTTTCTCGCCGATGATCAGCAAACCGGCGATCAGGTTCTTGAACAAATCCTGCGCGCCCAAGGCCACGGCGACACCGAACAACCCGGCCCCGGCAACAATCGGGCCGACCTGGATGCCCCAGATTTGCAGGATCGTCGCCGCCCCGATCAGGACAACGGCGATGCGCAGGGCCTTGATCAGCCATTCCACCAGTTCGTGGCTGAAGGCCTGTTCCAGCTTGATCATAAAGCCGCCGATCTGTCGCAACAGGCCCAGAATGGCCCAGAATATGGTGAAGGCGATCAGCGAACGGACCAGGTTATCGGCGATTTCGGCAAACACGCCATCGAGCTGTAAATACTGGGTGGCGAAAAACACGCCCAAAACGAAGGGCAGAAAGCGGACCGGGTTTTCCAGCGTGGCGATGGCGGCATCATCCAGGGGCGAACTGGTCCTGCTGACGATTGCCTTGATGCGGGCCAGCACGAAACGGGTGAACAGGCGGCGGATCAGCAAAAAGCCGATCAGGATAGCGGCGGCCCCCAACAGCCGACCGACATCGACCCCGGCCACGCCGTTCTGCCACACATCGACCACCAGGGCCCAGAAATCTGCAAAATCTTTCATGGCGCTTCACATACCATTTTTGCCTCTCGGTCCTAAGGAGAATCGTCTTTTCGCCAGTTCCCGGTACAGGGCTTCGGGGCTGACCGCCAATTGGGTGGCGATATTTTTCCACCCGCCTTTCGCTGGCAGGGCGCCGTGCCAGGCCCGCCAGCCGTCCAGCCGGGCGCTACGATAACCCGGTCCCGTGCGCCAACATGCGCAAGGGACACGACCCGGAAAAGATGCGCAAACACAACGGTTGTTCCTAACGGATCGGCGTGCCCAGTTCGTCGCGCAGGAAGTTGCCGAGCAGGCGAAATTCATCGCCACGGCGGGTCGTCTGGCGCCATACCATGGCGATACGGCGGGATGACCGGGGGCTGGAAAAGGGGCGCACATCCAGCTTCAGGCCGCGCAAAATACCGCCATCGATGGCCATTTTCGGCAGCACCGCAATGCCCAATCCATTATCGACCATCTGTACCAATGTGTGCAGGCTGCTGGCCTGGAACGGGCCGGTATGTTGCCGCCCGCCCATGGCCAGGGTCTGTTCGGTCAGGCAATTGCCCTGCTCCAGTACTAACAATGTGGCATCGCTCATGCGATCAGGAGTCATGGTTTCAAATTTCCCCATATCATGACCGTAGGGGAATACGGCGAGAAAAGGGTCTTCGGCAAATTCAAAGGTCTCGACCCTGTCCATGTCATAGGGCAGGGCCAACAGCACCAGGTCGAGGGACCCATCGGCCAACTGGGTCAGTAGCGTTGCCGTCCGGTCTTCCCGCAGATAAAGCTTCAGGCCAGCGTAGCTGTCGCGCAGGACCGGTAGCACCCGTGGCAACAGGAACGGCCCGATGGTCGGGATCACGCCCATGCGCAGGTCGCCGCTTAAGGGGTCCCCGGCCCCCTTGGCCATGTCGCTCAGGTCATCTAAGTGGGCGATCACCTGTCGGGCCAAATCGAGCATATCCCGGCCAAGCGCCGTCAACATGACCGACCGCTTGGTCCGTTCGAACAAAGCCACGCCCAGGATATTTTCCAGTTCCTTGATGCTGGCGCTCAAGGATGACTGGGTGACCAGGCAGTCCTCTGCCGCCCGGCTGAAATGGCAATGCTCGGCCAGACTCAGGAAATGGCGCAATTGTCGGATGGTCGGTTCGGCTCGCATGGATCGGGATCGTCTTATTAAGTGATTTTATCACTTAATATAACATATATTACTCATTTTACAAATTAAACCATCTTCCCTATTTTGGCTTTCATCAGATCAACGCAACATTTGCATAAGGAAATAAAGCCATGACCGTTCAGACCGTTCCCGACGTGACTTTCAAGACCCGTGTTCGCAACGACGCCATCGACGGCGACAATCCGTTCGAATGGAAAGATTTGACCAGCGGCGAAATTTTCAAGGGCAAACGGGTCATTGTGTTTTCCCTGCCCGGTGCCTTCACCCCGACCTGTTCCACCTCCCACCTGCCGCGCTACGAAATCCTGTACGACACTTTCCGCGCCCAGGGCATCGATGAAATCATCTGCCTGTCGGTCAACGACGCCTTCGTCATGTACCAGTGGGGCAAGTCCCAGAACGCCAGGAACGTCTTCTTGCTGCCCGACGGCACCGGCGAATTTACCCGCAAGATGGGGATGCTGGTGGACAAATCAAACCTCGGCTTCGGCATGCGTAGCTGGCGTTATTCCATGCTGGTGGTCGATGGCGTGATCACCAAAATGTTCGTCGAAGACGGCTATTCCGACAATTGCCCGACCGACCCGTTCGACGTTTCCGACGCCGACACCATGCTCAACTATCTGGAACAAAAACGCATCGCCGCTTAGGTCGCACCTTCCGACCCTCAAGATTTGCCGAACACCCGCTCGAAGATGGTGTCGGCATTTTTTGTGTGGAAGGCGGTTGAATCGGTGTCGAATAAATCCGCCAGCCCTTGTTCGCCCAGCGCCCCGACAACTTCCTCATCGAGCGAAAGATAATAGAAAAAGCGGCTCTCGTAGGTGGCGGCGATTTGGTCTTCGGGATGGCTGTCTACCGTGCCGTCCGGGTTATCAGGATCAATGCCATAGCTGCGCCACACCTTCATGGCGTTACGCTGGACAATGCGGTAGCCGTCTTCCCGGCTCAGGCCATGTTGGGTCAGGGTCAGCAGCACCCGCTGGGAATCATGCAGGCCACCGAATTGCATCAGGTTGGCCAGCATGGTTTTCGGGTAGACGATCATCTTGTCGATCATCCCGGTCAGCCGTTTCAGGGCGAAATCCAGAGTCACCGTGGCATCGGGGCCGAACATGCGTTCGACCGAAGAATGGGATATATCGCGTTCGTGCCACAGGGTAATGTTTTCCAGGGCCGGGATCACGGCGGCGCGGACAATACGGGCCAGGCCGGTCAGGTTTTCCGACAAAATCGGGTTGCGCTTGTGGGGCATGGCCGATGAGCCTTTTTGCCCTGGGGCAAAATATTCCTGGGCCTCGCGCACTTCGGAGCGCTGCAAATGGCGAATTTCAGTGGCCAGCCGCTCGATGCCTCCGGCGATCACGCCGAGCGTCGCAAAATAGGCGGCGTGACGGTCCCTTGGAATGACCTGGGTCGATACGGGTTCAGGCCGCAAACCCATTTTGTCGGCCACGTATTCTTCCACCCTGGGGTCAATATTGGCGAACGTGCCGATGGCCCCGGAAATGGCACAGGTGGCGATTTCGTCCCGCGCCGTCGCCATGCGGCCCCGGTCGCGTTTAAACTCCGCATAGTGACCGGCCAGCTTGATGCCAAAGGTGGTCGGTTCGGCGTGGATGGCGTGGCTGCGGCCGATACAGGCGTCGTTTTTGTGTTGCCGCGCCCGGCGTTCCAGAACGCGCAGCAAGGCTTCCAGATCATCGATGATAATGTCGGCCGCCTGCGTCATCTGTA
>CBFDVE010000158.1:0-6222 GCA_965613205.1 uncultured Rhodospirillaceae bacterium | reverse complement strand
TACAGCATTCGTTTGTTGGTTTCTGCACGCTTGGCGATGGCATCAACGCGGGCGCCCCCGAATCCTAAGGTCGCAAATTCGATCGTTGCAGCCGCGAGTATTTTTTTTCGCGATTTATCTTGTTTTTGCTTGCGCGTCACGATTGCTCTTTCATAACGTGTGGCACCCTGTAAGATTTATATTAGAGCATCGTGTCCTGCCGTAAAGCAGCGTCGTCTTTGTAGCGCAATAATAACCCCGAACCCGCCGATAAAAACGTTAATGACGCCAAACGAGAGGATCAATACCCGCCATGTCCAACCCCGCAGCAAAAATCAAAACCACCGTCGTCGGCTCTTACCCGGTGCCGGACTGGTTGGCGGCCCACCCGACGGAACAGGGTCTGGTCGATGCCACGCGGGTGGTGATTCACACCCAGGAAAAAGCCGGCCTTGATGTGGTTTGCGACGGCGAACTGTACCGCTTCGACGTCAACCACCCGGAAACCAACGGCATGATCGAATACTTCGTGCGCCCCATGTCAGGCATACGGACCGATATCACGTTCGAGGAACTGGTCACCTACCGCGCCCAGGAAGGCATGGGGTTTCGCTCCCGACCACCTGGCGTCGTCGATGGCCCCGTCGGTAGCGGCGCACTGGATCTGCCCGGAGCCTGTTTAACGGCGAAGAAGTTGGCAACCCAGCCGCTAAAATTCACCGTCACCGGCCCCCACATGCTGGCCAAGACATTGATCGACAAGCAGTATGGCGGCATTCCCGAATTGGCCCAGGGCATTGCCGAGGCCCTGGCCGAACAGGTTCGTCGCGTCGATGCCGATGTCGTCCAGTTGGACGAAGCCAACCTGCCGGGACATGCGGAGGAATGGCAATGGGCGTCGAGCGCCATCAACACCGTCCTCGATGCCGTCAAGGGCACCCCCGCCGTTCATCTGTGCTTTGGCAACTACGGCGGACAGACGGTGCAGAAAGGGACGTGGGACAGGCTTATGCAGTATCTGAACAGCCTGCACGCCGACCATATCGTGATGGAAATGGCGCACCGCAATCCGCAGGAACTGGAAGCCTTCAAAGAGCTGCGACCTGAAATCGGCCTTGGCCTTGGCGTCGTCGATGTTAAGCGTACCGACGTCGAGAGTGCAGACGATATCGCCCGCAAGATTGAACAGGCAGAAAAAATTCTCGGCCCCGGTCGGGTAACCTATATCCATCCCGATTGTGGATTTTGGATGCTGAAACGTTCCATCGCTGACGCCAAAATCGCGGCATTGGTAGCGGGGCGAGACCTGTACGAAGGCCGCTAAATTTGGCCTATTCCATACCCAACAGCTTGTAGATACGCCGGGTATAATCACCGAAGCGTTCGTGGGTTTTCATATCCAGCGTTCGCGGGTAGGGCAGTTCCACTTCGAACATGTCGGCCATGCGCGCGGGACCGGAGGTCAAAACCACGACCCGGGTTCCCAGGAACACCGCTTCGGCGATACCGTGGGTAACGAAAATGATGGTCTTCTTGCTTTCTTTCCAAATGCGCAAAAGTTCCAGGTTCATCTTCTCTCGAGTCAGCGCGTCGAGGGCACCGAAGGGCTCGTCCATCAGGATTAATTTCGGATCGTGAACCAGCGACCGCGCGATGGCCGCGCGTTGCTGCATACCGCCCGACAACTCGTAGGGATACTTGTCTTCAAACCCGGTCAAGCCAACCATGTTCAGCAGGTCACGGGCGCGTTCACGACTTTCCTTGACCGGCAGACCAAGAATTTCCGCAGGCAGGACCACATTGTCAAGGATCCGTCGCCACTTCAGCAACAAGGCCTGTTGAAAAACCATGCCAACATCGCGACCGGGATCGAAATTGATTCCCGATCCACCTATTTTAACGGTGCCGCCATCAAAGTCGTAAAGATCGGCTATGATCTTCAACAGCGTCGTCTTACCGCATCCGGATGGGCCGACCAGGGACACCAGTTCACCTTCCTGCACATTAAAAGAGGCATCGGATATGGCCAGAAATTCTTCTCCCCGGGTTCGAAAAACCTTGCGGAGGCCGGAAAGTTGGATAAAAGGCTCAGTTGTTTTTTGTTCGGTCATGCTGCCCACTCTATTCCTTTATTCCACCCGGCTGTCGCCGACGACGAACAGGCGCTCGAGCAAAAGCACCAAACCATATAAACTCACACCGATCGCCGTAATCAACAGAACCGCCATGAACATGGCTGCCGTGTCGAGCGTGACCTGAACCTGCAACATCAAATAACCAAGCCCTTCTTCGGAGGCGATGAACTCGCCAACGATTGCCCCCGCAACCGCCAGGACAACGGCCACTTTCATACCGGAAAACACAAAAGGCAGCGCACCCGGCAGCTGAATTTTCGTGAACACCTGCCATTTCGACGCACGCAGGCTACGAACAAGATCGATCAGATCAGGGTCGGTCTCTTGCAGCCCGCGTGCCGTGGTCAGCAAGATCGGCAGGAAACTGATCGAAAAAGCGATGAATATGTTCGGCACCATGCCATAGGAGAACCAGACAATGAACAACGGCCCTAAAGCCACTTTCGGAATCATGTTCATACTGACCACCAACGGCATCATCGTCGCCTCGAGTTTTTTGAACCAGGCAAAAAACAGCGCCAAACCGATCCCGACGATGCAGGCCAAAATATAGCCACCGAATATTTCGGCGGCGGTAAACAGGGTGTTGTGAACCCAGTTGTAGTCCTCGGCCAGGGACATGATGGTCATTTTCGGTGTCGGCATGACATAGGTCGGCACTTCGGCGATTGTGACCCACAAATGCCAGGCCAGAATTACCATCAAGTGAGCCGCGATGATGATCGCCCAAGTACGGAACTTTTCCGAATGTTTTTCCATTTGGGATTCCTTCAATAGCCTCTATCACCGCGCCCAGGGTGATGATAAAAAAAGCTTTGCTGATAGCTGGGTTATGCCAACCAATTTTCCAGATTAGCACGAACGAAAGCATCGTCATTCAATTCCGGGTAGGCTTCATAAACCCGGTCGATTTCGGCGGCCTGTCCCGGCCCCAGGGTTTCATCCGGGTTCAAGCAGGTGATATTTTCCAGCAACCCCTGGCGTCGCAGGACTTCATGGCACCCGGCAATACAGCCGGCAAAGTCATTGGCAACATCGAAAAAAGCGCTGTTGCAATCAGTGACCATTGAATCCAGCGCCAACAAGTCGTCATCGACCCTGTTCGTCGCGACGGCGGCATGGATGCGATCAAGCAATTCGACCGCCGGTTTGGTCCAGACGCTCCAGTGCCCTAGTAAACCGCCCTTGATCCGCACGCGAACCTCTGCGCCATCGCGTTTGAACACGAACGGGGCGAGCAAGTCGAACACAATATGGTCGTCGTTGCCGGTATACAGGGTAACCCTGTCTTCGGCATTCGCTTCGACCACGCCGCGGATGACATCCAAAGTCCGGTAGCGGTGGAATGGCGCCATTTTGATAGCGATCACGTTATCGATCGCCGCAAATCGTCGCCAAAACGAGGTCGGCAGAACACGTCCGCCGACGGCGGATTGCAGATAGAAACCGATAAGTGGAATTTCATCGGCGATGCGAGTGCAGTGTTCAATGATTTCGTCTTCGCTGGCATCCTTGAATGCCGCCAGGCTGAGCAATCCGGCATGGTAACCCAGGGACCGGGCGATCCGGGCCTCCCCGACCGCCTGATTTGTCTTTCCGACCAGTCCGGCGATATGCACCAAAGATCGTTCGGTCCACGAAACCATGGTTTCGGCGGCCAGTTCCAGAACGCGTTCATATAATCCGGCTTGGCGAATTTCGAATTGTGTCGTGTGTACCCCGACGGCAAGTCCGCCGCTGCCAGCATCAATGTAGTACCGGCTGAGCGCGCGCTGGCGGCGTTCGTCGAGTTGCCTGTCAGCGGTCAGTGCGAGCGGATGAGCTGGTATAGCCACCCCTTCGCGCAGCAGGCTGAGTACTTTGTTCGGTATGTCGTGCCGCGTCAAACCTGCCTCCAAAAACCGTTGCCCCATCAGGACTTTGCAAAGATAACCAACCGGTTACTATTTTAACTATTTACACTCATCAACCACCGATCTGTCAACCGGCCAATCTCATAGGAATGTCGCTGGTTGACCAACTTCGTTTATTCGCCATATTCTTTCGGACGTAACCATTCGGTTACATTACTGCGTAACCAGATCAGGTTACACAAAACACAGCGGGGTGGCGGGTTCAATACTGGACCCTTAGATACAGTTTCGCCCCGCACAGAGACTGGGAGACTTAGAATGTTTCGTCGAATAACGATGGCGGTCACAGGCGCCGCCACTGCATTGGTCCTTATGATGGGGCCCGTGGCGGCTGCTGAAAAAGTGAGTTTCATCTTGAACTGGATCGCCGGCGGTGATCACGCACCATATTATTACGCCAAGAAAATGGGCTGGTACATGGATGCCGGCATTGATCTGGATATCGAACAAGGCAAAGGGTCGTCCCTTTCGGCGCAGCGCGTCGGCATTGGCAAGAACCAGCTCGGACTTGCGGACTTGCCGCCGGTGTTTGCCACCATCGCCAAGGGGGCCAAGACCGTCGCGGTTTATAATGTGTACGCGAACAGCCCTTACGGGTTTTATTGGCTGAAGAGCTCCGGCATCAAGACACCGAAGGATTTCGCCGGCAAGAAAATCGGAAACCCGCCGTGGGATGCCGCGCGCCAGATGTGGCCGGCCTTTGCCGCCAATGTCGGGATCGACCCTAAGTCGGTAACCTGGGTGAACTTGAAGCCGAACGCCAAACTGGCGGCTCTGAAAAGCGGTGCCATCGACGTCACCACGTCGTTTTACAACATCCACCATATTTTCAAGGCCCAGTTGGGCGACGACATGGGCTTTTCGTCGGGTAAGGAATATGACGTGAACCCGTATGGCAACACGGTTATCGTCAACGCCGAATTCCTTGCCAACAAGAAAGAAGTCGTTGCCGCCTTCGTCAAGGTTACACAAAAAGCATTTGCCGCCTGCGTCAAGGATTCCGCCCCGTGCATCGCCGCTCTGGTCGAAGCCAACAAAGGGCTGAAAGCAGATAACGAGACGACAAACTGGAATTTGGTCAAGGAGCTGATGACTGACGAAACGTCGACGACGGTTGGATTGGGCTATATGGACCCGGTCCGCATGGCCAAGTCATACGACATCTTCTCGCCGTTCCTGTCGGCCGAGTTTGATGTTTCCAAGCACTTCACCAATGAATTCATCGATACCTCGGTGAAGATGCCGAAGTAACTGAAGATCATCGAATAAGACGATCAAGGGCCGGTCTTCGTGACTGGCCCTTTTTTTTGTCAGCCCAATTCCGGCCCGGCGATTGCAAACAACGGCGCCGGATCGCCCAATGGTGTCGATCGCCCTTTCAACATGCGCGAAAAACCTCGTTGTTTTTCAAAACCCTGATCGCCAAGCCAAAGACAAAAAGCCTTCTGGTCCGTTAATGCGTCGATATAAATTCGACGTAACGGTTCAGGCCGGGTCTGCAGCGCATGGCCTATGAGCGCGATTGCCGTTTCGTCATTGGCCGAAACAATCGGGCCGATCTGATCGGCGTCACAACCGTCCCGCCCCATGCAAAACCCTTCAATGATGCCGTCCCGTTCGACGACCCAACAAAGGCTTGGCGTACGTAAATGCAGGCTTTCAAGCAACCCGGCCCGGCTGGCCCCGGCGGTTGCTTCATCGAGACGAACAACGGCGGGAAGGTCTGCTTTGGTCATAGGTCGGCATGTGCGATCGTGTGGTTTTTCAAGGCCGACAAAGGGCTCAGCCTTGAAACGGGTCAGGGAAAGGATATCGCAAAAACCCATTGGCAGGTAGACCTGCCGCCCGGCCTCCGTCGCATCGAGACCCGGCACCCAGCCACGATCTTCGGCCTGAGCGATGCAGTGACGCAGCAAGGCCGTGGCAATTCCGCGGTTGCGCCACGATGCCGTTACCAGCACCATGCAGATCCACGCGACCCTTTCGCCATAGGGCAGGATCATCGCCGTCGCACCAAGATAGCCGGCGTCATCCTCGTATCCCCATCCCAGACCATGGGACAGGATATAGGTCCAATCGGCGGTGTTCTGGTTCCAGCCCATTTCCCTTGACAGCCACTCGCCCGCCGCAACGTCGCCCGGTTGCAATGACCGAAGATGCAAGCCGACAATGGCGTCAGTAGTTTCCATCACGGG
>CBFDVE010000157.1:0-6238 GCA_965613205.1 uncultured Rhodospirillaceae bacterium | reverse complement strand
CTTGACGATGAAAGTCCTGACCGGCAACAGCAACCGCCCGCTCGCCGACGCCATTTCCGCCTATCTGAACATCCCCATCACCAAAGCCGTCGTCCGCCGTTTTTCCGACATGGAAGTGTTCGTGGAAATTCAGGAAAACGTTCGCGGCGAAGATGTCTTCGTGATCCAGTCGACCTCCTATCCGGCCAACGATAACCTGATGGAATTGCTGGTCACCCTCGATGCCCTGCGGCGCGGCTCGGCCCGCCGCATCACCGCCGTCATTCCTTATTTCGGCTACGCCCGCCAGGATCGCAAATCCGGCCCCCGGACCCCCATTTCGGCCAAACTGGTGGCCAATCTGATCACCGTCGCCGGGGCCGACCGGGTTTTGACCATGGATTTGCACGCCGGCCAAATTCAGGGCTTTTTCGATATTCCCGTCGATAACCTGTACGCCGCCCCGGTCTTGACCAAAGACGTTCAAGATACCCAGAACGGCGACGAACTGGTCGTTGTCTCGCCCGATGTCGGCGGCGTGGTGCGGGCCCGGGCCTTGGCCAAGCGGCTCAACGCCGAACTGGCCATCATCGACAAGAGGCGCGAAAAAGCCGGCGTTTCGGAAGTCATGAACATCATTGGCGGGGTCGATGGACGACGCTGTATCCTGATCGACGATATCGTCGATTCCGGTGGAACGCTGTGCAATGCCGCTTCGGCCCTGAAGGAAAAGGGGGCCACGTCGGTCTCGGCTTACGTCACCCACGGGGTCCTGTCCGGCGGTGCCGTGGCCCGCATCACGGCGTCTCCCATGGACAGCCTGGTGACCACCGACAGCATCCAGGCGACCGAAGCCATGCGCATATCCCACAACATCCGCCAACTCACCATCGCCCCCCTGATGGCCGAAGCGATCCGCCGCATCAGTGATGAAAGCTCGGTTTCCAGCCTGTTCGATTAGGTCACAAACTGTCATAAGTCTTTTATTCTATACTACTTAGTAGTATACTTTTTTTGGCGAAACAAACCAGGAAAGTCATTCGTGCGGGTTTTCACCAACAAGCCATTTGACCGGTGGGCCAAGAAGACAACAATCACGGATAATCAGTTGGTAAACGCGGCGGTAGAAGTCGTCCGGGGCGAATGGGATGCTGATCTGGGCGGGGCGCTTTATAAAAAGCGTATTGCCGAAACGGGCAAAGGCAAAAGCGGATCATACCGAACGCTGATCGCCATGAAGGTGAACGTCCGACTCACCAATGTGCAACTTAATATAGCCAAAATTGGCAAAGCCCTGCGGGAGATAAAAAATGGCTGAAAAGAAATATTTAAGTGACGTACTGGCCTCCGTTCATCAGGCGGCGACAGACCTGCATGGATTGAAGTTGGTTGATAACGTGACCATGCGGGAATTTGATAAAAATTGTCTGGTTCAGGTCAAGACATACTCGCCGAGGGCAATTGTCGATATCAGAAAACGCCAACGTGTCAGTCAACCGGTGTTTGCCGCCCACCTGAACGTCAGCGTCAAGACCGTTTCAGCCTGGGAGCAAGGCAAAAAGAAGCCCGCTGGTACATCGTTGAAACTGCTTAATATTGTCGATCAAAAAGGGTTGGGCGTACTGGTTTGAAGCGGTGTGCTTGATGTTTGGCCCCTGGATTTGGTTTTCAATGTTTGACTGTCGCCCCGCATCCTATTAAAAGACACGCCACTCCTTGAAATGCCTGATTTTTTTGTGACGGTGTTTCTAAATGTCCGGCACCCCTGGAGGCCGGGAATTTTGAACTGTTTTTTTGGAGAATACCAATGGCTCAAGCTGCGACATTGAATGCCGAGCTGCGTGAACGGGCAGGCAAGGGGGCAGCCCGTGCCACACGCCGCGCCGGCAGAGTTCCCGCCGTCATTTATGGCAATAAACAAGACCCCGTTATTATCACCCTGGACCCCCTTGAATTGTCCATGGAATTGCGCGGTCCGGGTTTCTTCTCCCGGGTGTTCGAACTGCAAGTGGATGGCGCAAAGCACCGGGTTCTGCCCCGTGATCTGCAACTTCATCCGGTCACCGATATACCTATGCATGTGGATTTCATGCGTTTCAGCGCCAAGACGCGCCTGGCCATCGATGTCGCCGTGATCTTCGAAAACGAAGAAGAATCACCGGGCATCAAGGGCGGCGGCGTTCTTAATATCGTCCGCCACACGATTGAACTTATGTGCTCGCCCGATAGTATCCCGGAAAGCCTGAGTGTCGATCTGACCGGCCTTGAAGTGGGTGACAGCGTTCACATCAGTTCGATCAAATTGCCAGACGATGTGGAACTGACCATTGTTGATCGCGACTTCACGGTGGCCACTATCGCCGCCCCGACAATCATTGTCGATGTGGAAGAAGAAGAAGTCGAACTGGACGAAAACGGCGAACCGATTATTCCTGTCGAAGACGAAGACGAAGCCGGTGGCGAAGGCGAAGACGCTGCCACCGAAGAAGGCGAAGCCAAGGAATAGGCGACAATATGCTGTTGCTGGTTGGACTGGGAAACCCCGGAGCGGAATACGCAGGCAACCGTCACAACATTGGATTCATGGCGGTGGACGAAATTGTCCGCCGCCATTCCTTTGCCCCGTTCAAGTCGAAATTCAGCGGCCAGATCAGCGAAGGGCGTTTGGGGCTTGAAAAAGTTCTGCTCCTGAAGCCCATGACATTCATGAACGATTCCGGTCGCAGTGTCGCTGCGGCGGCGTCTTTTTACAAAATCCCTGCCCATGACATTATTGTCCTGCACGACGAGCTGGACCTGGAAGCCGGTCGTCTGCGCTGCAAAACCGGTGGCGGTCATGCCGGCCATAACGGCCTGCGCTCGATCCATGACCATCTCGGTGACGGCTACCGGCGATTGCGCCTGGGCATCGGCCATCCCGGTGATCGCAACCGGGTCACATCGTACGTCTTGAAAGACTTCGCCAGGGCCGACCAAGCCTGGCTGGTCCCCCTGCTGCAAGCCATCGCCGATCATATAGACCTGATGGTTGACGGCAACGAAGCCGAATTCATGAACAGAATAATCCGGCATACCCGGTCACAGGAAGAATAGACGAACATGGGATTTAACTGCGGTATCGTCGGCCTGCCCAACGTCGGCAAATCGACCCTGTTTAATGCCCTGACGGCGACGGCGGCAGCCGAAGCGGCAAATTTTCCATTCTGCACCATCGAGCCCAATACGGGCCGCGTCGCCGTGCCCGATGCCCGCTTAGACAAAATTGCCGCCATCGGCAAATCGGCCAAAATCGTCTCGACCCAACTGGAATTCGTCGATATCGCCGGACTGGTCCGTGGCGCCTCCAGGGGCGAAGGCCTGGGTAACCAGTTTTTGGCCAATATCCGCGAAGTCGATGCCATCATTCATGTGTTGCGGTGTTTTGAAGACGAAAATATCACTCACGTTGAAGGCGGCATCGACCCGCTGCGCGACGCCGATACGGTGCAAACCGAATTGATGCTGGCCGATCTGGAAAGCCTGGAAAAACGGGTCAAGTCTCTCGGCAAAAAAGCCAAGGGCAACGACAAGGAGGCCGCCGCGACCCTGGCCATGGTCGAACGCGCACTGGAATCCCTGCAAGATGGCCGCCCGGCGCGGGCCATGGATATCGCCAAAGACGACCGCAAGACTTTCGACATGCTGCAACTGCTCAGCGCCAAGCCGGTGCTGTACGTGTGTAACGTGGAAGAAGACTGCGCCGCCGAGGGCAATGCCACATCGGCGAACGTCGCCACCATGGCGGCCGAACAGGGGGCCCTCAGCGTCGTTATCTCGGCCCGCATCGAAGAAGAAATCTCGGCCCTGGACGACGAAGGCGACCGCCTGGAATTCCTCGACACCCTGGGCCTGCAAGAAACCGGACTGGCCCGCATTATCCGCGCCGGGTATCAGTTGCTGGACCTGATCACGTTTTTCACCGTCGGCCCGAAAGAGGCCCGTGCCTGGACCGTGCGCAACGGCTATCTGGCCCCCCAGGCCGCCGGTGTCATTCATACTGATTTTGAAAAAGGTTTTATCCGGGCCGAAACCATCGCCTATGACGATTTCATCGCCTGTAACGGCGAGCAGGGGGCCAAGGATGCGGGCAAGATGCGTCAGGAAGGCAAAGCCTACGTCACCAAAGACGGCGATATCATGCTGTTCCGCTTTAATGTGTAGAAGTCTCCCTTGCCATATGGGTCGCGCTCGGGAATAGTGCCTGTCAATGAAACGGGAGGATTTATTCCATGAGTGAGACCATAACCGGCGGCTGTCAGTGCGGGGCCGTGCGCTATGAAAGCACGGGCGATGTAATCGTCGGTGCCCACTGTCATTGCGACAATTGCAGAAAATTTTCCGGTGCCGGACATGCCTCGAACATGCTTGTGTCCGCCGACGGATTTTCGGTCTCGGGCGAGATGTCTTCGTACCAGTACAAGGCCGATAGCGGCAACGACATGGCCCGATATTTCTGCCCCAAATGCGGCAGCCCGGTCTATGGCGCCAGCAGCGCTAATTCGGCCGTGGTCGTGCTGCGCGCCGGGGGACTGGATAACCCGCAACAGTTCCAGGCCAAGGTGTCCCTGTTCACGCCTCACGCTATGGCGTGGGATCACATCGATCACGACACCGCCCACTTCGACAAAATGCCGCCACCGCCGCCGCCGAAATGAAGAAGATCAACGCATGAGATTTCGATAGAAGTTTTCAGGGCTGCCGAGCGCCAGCAATTTGACCGTATCATCGGCTTCAAGAAATTCGTAGGCGAGCAACGATAATTGGCGGTTCATTTTGAACTTGTGAACGCGGACACCTGCCAGATCGCCGACCTTGTTCTCACCAATGGCCGGGTTCGAGGCGATGGCGCGCACGGCTTCGTCCAGTTCCTGTTTTTGCTGTTTGTGAAGTCGCTTGACCGCACGCTTGAAGGTCGGAGTCTGAAGGACACGCGCCATCAATCAAAGACGTACTCTTCCGTCGCCTGCTCTTGCTGCGCGATCAGAATATCTTTGATCAGGGAAAACGGCAGATCCGGGTTTTCCTCGGCAATCTTGCCCATGCGGGACCAGTACTCGATTTGCCTGGGCAACGAGCGGTGGTGAATGGTGCCGTAACGCTTTGCCGTGGCAACCAGTTCATCAGACAGTTTGACATTTACAGCCATGCGCGGACCTCCTTGATAACAAGGGACCAAAATAGCCCATCAGGGACCATAAAGGAACAAAAACTACGGCTTCACCACCGGGTTTTTGTCTTTGATCCAGGCTTCGATGCCCTGGGTGACGTTGTAGATATTGGTATAGCCTTCCTGGGTGGCCAGGCCGTTGGACAGCACGGCTGACCGGTTGCCGGTGCGGCAGATCAGGATAACCGGGTCGTTCTTGCCCACCAGCTTGGTAAATTCGTCCATAAATTTCGGGTTCATGCGGCCATTTTTCCGAAACGACACGATGGTTTTGGAGCCTTCAATGATGCCTGTTTCCTTCCATTCCGGTTCGGTACGGATATCGACGATGGTGACGTTTTTGGCCAGCAGTTCCTTTAGCTGGTCGTTGGAAATGTTGTCAAACGCCGGTCCCGTCACGGCGACCAGTTCGATCTGGAATTTCAGGGTCGCATCGGGCGGTATAACGCCGCCGGCGCCCCGTTTGCCATAGGCCAGTTGAGGCGGGATGGTCAGTTCCCGCTTGCCGCCGACCTTCATGCCCAGCACACCCATTTCCCAGCCGGGAATGACCTGCCGCGACCCGAGGATAAATTCAAAGGGCTTGTTGCGGTCCAGGGAAGAATCAAACTTGGTGCCGTCCATCAGCCAACCGGTGTAATGAACCGTCACCTTGCTGAACGGGACGGCTGCCTCGCCCTCGCCCACTTTCAAATCAAGTATCGTCGGTGCGGCACCGCCATGCCCGGCGAAAGCCGGAGTGAGAGCGAATAATCCGATCATGAGAAATGTAAATAAGGTGTATTTGAACGAGTGTTTCATAGGGGGTCCTCAGGCTATTAGAAAATGGGCGTGGGCGGCGGCACAGGGTCTGTTCTGATCATCCTGCCAGGCGTCAATTCGAACGTTGGCGATGCGCCGACCCTGTTTGACCAGCACACCTCGGGCGAATGTATCTTGGTTCAGGCAGGGACGCAAATAGTCGACCGACAAATTGATGATGCGGGGCAGGGTGGTCACATCGAGGGCATACAATAGGTGCAAAATGGCGGCATGTTCCAATAGTCCGGCGAC
>CBFDVE010000156.1:0-6264 GCA_965613205.1 uncultured Rhodospirillaceae bacterium | reverse complement strand
CGATTGCGTGACCTGGCGGCTGATCTCGGAAATTGAGCCCGACAGTTCTTCCGCCGCCGAGGCCACCGTCTGGACATTGGTCGATGCTTCTTCCGAAGCCGCCGCCACGGAAGATGCCTGAGTGGATGTTTCTTCCGAAATCGCCATCATCGACTGGGCAGAAGACTGCAGTTCGGTCGCCGCCGATGACACCGTATCGATAACACCGCCAACGTTGGTCTGAAAATCGTCCGCCATTTGGTTCATCATCCGTGTCTTTTCTTCGGTAGCCTGTCGTTCCTGTTCTTTTTCATCTTCCACTTTCTGCCTGGCTTGCTGTTCTTTTTCCCTGGCCAGGCGTTCTTTTTCTTCGGCGGCCAATCGTTCTTGTTCCTTGGCTTCTTCGTTCATCTGCTTGACGCGGATGGCATTTTCTTTGAAGACCTGGACCGCTTGCGCCATTTGGCCGATTTCATCGGTCTTGTCGAGGGCCGGGATCTCTGTTTCCAGTTGACCTTCGGCCAGGCTGCCCATGGCTCCGATCATGCCGTTGACCGGGCCGATGATCGAGCGGATGATAAAGAAGGCAACGGCAGCGGCAAGGCCAAGGCCGATGGCAAGCAAGGCCCATTCAATAACCAACAGCAGGGTGATAGCTTGCTCGTTGGCATCGGAATCGACGTTCAGCAATCGCAGTTGATTTCGTTGCATTCCACCTTCGCGCACACCTTCGTCATTTTTCTCGCCCAGCAACGCGTCCAAAAGCTTGGCCGCTCGCGGTGCCGCTTGGGTGAGCAGCATGTAGTTGGCCATATTCCATTTTTTCGAGCCCCGGATATCGAACATTTTTATCGGCAAGGGTGAAAATTTCTTGCGCCTGGTTTCAAATGATTTGAAGGCCGCCTGCTGGTCGGCCGACAGATTGTTGAATTGACCGGAAAGGTCGGCAAAACGGCGGTCGTTCTTTTTCCACAATTTTTTAAAATTATTGGCGAACTTGTCCTGGCTGGTCAAAAGGTAGGCCCGGATGTTGGCCAGACCCAGACCCAGTGTTCCGCGGGTATCGGCCATCATGCCAAGGATCTGCACCCGGTCACCACCGGTGCCGCCCTTGCCCTGCAATTCCAGATCAATCATTTTGGTGATGTTTTTGACCATGACCCCGGCAAGCGGCGCCGCTTCGGTCACCAGAATTAACGTCGCCGGCTGTTCCTGGGGCGTTTTGGCGATATCCTCGACCCGCTTCTGGGCGATGCGGAATTCCTCCAGCACTCCTTTGAATACCTGTAAATTCTCGACATTCTTCGGGTTGGTCCAGCTTTTCGACAGCTCGTCCATACTGGCGACGGTGGTCTCGATGTTGGCCCATTCTTCGGCGCGCTGATCTTTGAAACCCTTGGCCCCCGTCAGCATGTAACCGCGCAAGGAGGCCAAAGAGGCATGAACACTATTGACCAGGCTGGAACTGTCCTCCGCCGTCGGCAAACGCAGGTTGATAATGCGTTTCGCCGTTGTGTTGATTTTCGACACTTGAAAGATGGTCATGCCGACGGCAACGGCCAAAATAACAGCCATCACCGCAAACCCGGCGATCAAACGGTCCCTGATATTCAAATTCATTTTACTGCTCCCAATCTATGTAGTCTGCCCAGCCAATCGTAACTTCTTTCCGATAGTAAATTCCTTCGGGTTTTTTTTTACAAGACCTAGTATCACATTGATTAAAATAAATTTACCGTGCGTTCTTGACTTGCGCCAAGTAATTTGTTCGTGAACGGTTTCAACATTTGCCGGAATTTGCACGGTCAGGCCGTAATCGGTTAGGCCGGAAGGGCGGCTACGAGTAGACCGCATGGGATACGGTGGCAGGTCTTCCATCAATTCGACCGCCTGGTCCCTGACCGATGGATTTATCGAATGCGCCGCCGGTATTGCATCGGCCCGGACAATTGTGTGAACATTGCCGTGTTCTTACTTTGTCCTGCTGGCGGTTTTGAAAATGGTTGTTGAGAGTGGAAGTAGCGCGACGACGAATTCCTATCGGGTTGTCGTCGAAAGGCGAAAGGGTCGGTATTATCTGTTGATTTCCGAACTTAATCTGATCGCAGAATCTGAAGATTTGCAATCCGGATTTGAAGATATCGAAGATCAAAAAGAAGCCTTGATCAGGCAATATACAGAGCTTGGGCGCAGCCATGAAATCCCGACCGCCAGAGACCAGACCGAACAACAGGAATTGAGGCGGTCGATGATCCCGTTCCTGATCAAGGCGGCGGTGGTTGCCGTGATCGGGGCCATTTTTATCGGCGTCGCCAACCTGACCGTTATCTACACCTTGCAGACCGCGCCCGGCAAACTGGCCTCGCGGGCGGCCAGGGTGGCGGTCAAAAACTTCGGTGCGGCCTTTGAAAAAGCGGCAAACGAAGAAATGACGCCGGAAAAAGTGGCTAAAATCAGGCTGTTGATAAAAAATGCCGTGCCGGCGCTGATGCCCTTTGCCGAAGAATTGCGCCCCCTGTTCGCCTGTCCGCCAGCGAAAAAAATCGGTTAGCGATAACAGTCAATGTCGCCAAGCCTCGAGGCCGTCGACTTGATCTTGCCGCAGACATCTTCAAGTTTCGGTTTGAGATCGCCGCGCAGGCGCAGCGCGTCATTGGCTTGCAGCCAGCCAACCCCGGCCAGAACCAGGATCAACGGCGCCGCCACGACCATCGGCGCGGCAATGGAAAGTCTGCGTGCAATCCGGGTTCGATTGACCAGCACCGCGTCCAGCAACAGGGCAAAGGCGATCCACACCCAGGGTTCGATAAAGATCAGATACCAGGGTGCCAGGTAACGAAAGCGGGAGAACGCTTCCATGGCCAGCGCCAGGCCCAGGAAAAACGCCAGCTTGAGGCTGAGCCGCCAATGAAATGGGGCGGTCACCAGGGCCCCGAGGCCAACCGCCCAATAGATCGGCCACATGGCGTTGCCGGTTCCGCCGGGCTGGAAGGCGCGGATCAGGGTCGGCTCGATCAGCGCCATCAATTTGGCCATAATCATCGTCATCGCCGTATCCGGCGTCGCCGCCTTGAAGCTTTGCCCGGCCGGGGTGTTGCTGGCAAAATCGGATAACTGGTTGATGAAATTTGCCGTCGTATAGAGAATCCGGGGATCATGATGGATGAAAACCAGATAGATTCCCAACGCCATGCCGCAGCCGATTGCGGCCAGTCCGAGCACGGTCTGTTGGCCGGTTTTTCCTGCCGCCATGGCATACAGCACACAAATAAGCGCCACGTAAGCGATGATCAGCGGCAAGTATATCAAGGCCGGCAACAGACGGGCCTGATCGGTCACCAGCACCATGGGCGTGATCACCATGACAAAAGCCGGGATGGAAAAGACCAGGGCCCATAATCCGATCATGCTGACCCCCGACCACCGGCCCAATATGCCGGTTGGAAGTTCCAGAGGTCGCTTTTTTTCGAGCCACATAAACGGCACCAGGGGCAGGGCCATGAGCAGCGGAAAAGCCTGGTATTTGGTCAGCATGGCGGCGACACAGAAAAACCCGGCGGCGGCCAGTTGCAGATAGGCCCTGGGTCCCCTCGAACGGGTCGATGCCATCAACATCAGCAGGGCCAAAAAAATGCTCAAAGTTGCCGGCAGTTCCGTGTGCAACCGGATAGCCTGATCGACCATGCCAAATGAAATGATGATCATCAGGGCGACCAAAACGGCGACCCAGCGCACCGATACCAACATTCGCAACAGGACATAAAGCACACTCGCCAAGGTCGCCGACAGGAGAACCGACAACCATCGGCTGGCCTGAAGCAGGGCCTGAAACGACTCCCGCATGTGGGCAGCGCCTTCCAGATCACTAATGGTGATGAAGGGCACGATGGACAGCATGTGGAGCAATTTGAGCCAGCCGCTGAGGATCAAAAAATAGACATATCCGGTGTGATCCAGATATTCCTGCATCAGGCCATCGTTGATCAGCAGGGTCTGGTAGATGTAGACAATATTGGTGTCGTTTTCCTGGTAAATTGGCCGGTCAAAACCGTGATAGGCACCGATTGCGATTGCGATCCCGAACAGTCCGCCGACAATTGTACGGTCGCCTGTATGACGCCTCAGCCGATCAAGACCTGGCAGAGCGGAGGATATCATTTTGGTCATTGGCCCCCCGGAAGATTTGATTGGCGCGATATGCGCCGACAGTAGTCAACCCCCCCAGCCATTGGAAGAACTTAGTCCGTATCCGGCAGGCACAGACAGTCCATGTACGGGCCGGTCGTTGACAACTCGGCCAGCACCTGATCGACGCTCAGGGGGGATGAAGGACCCTTGTCGTCAAGGGTGTGAAATCTGTATCCAAGCCCGGCGATTAACTTGAGAAGCCGCCGTGCGCCGCTGCCCATTTGGCGCAGGGCACCGTCATCAATTTCCACGAACAAGGCGGGGCGATGCTGTTGCAGCATGGACCGCGCACCCTGGATGACTTTTTCCTCGGCCCCCTGAACATCAATTTTTATCAGGGAAACCGGAGAGATTTGCCCGTCGTCGAGCAGGTGATCCAGGGTCATCAGACGGATCGGCTCACCCCGGTCGGCCAGCCGGTGATCGCCGGGATGATCCGGATTCAGTTTCAGCAAGGCCTGGCCATCGAGATCGCCCGCACCGGCCTCGATCACCTGGACCCGGTCGCCCATACGGGCCTTGCCCAGTCGTCGCCGCAAACCATGCAAATTATCCCGGTCCGGTTCGATGGCGATAACCCGGCCCTGCGGACCGGTCCAGCGACAAAACCGCACGGTGAAAAATCCCGTATTGGCGCCGACATCGATGACCGTACTGCCCGGCTTGATGAAGGCGGCCAGTTGATCTGAGTGCCTGGCTTCCACATATCGCTTGTACAGATCATACGCGTGCTCATAGAGCCACCGGCCCGGACGCGACCGCAGCAGGCCAAGGCCCAGGGCGATCCGGTACAGGGCCATCAGGCCGCGTTGAACAGACGCATTCCTCATGGCCGTTTTTCCAACACCACCAACAGGCGAAAGGCGGCCAGTGATCCGAGCACCGGTAGCAGAATATTTTCCAGTTCCAACACGGGACGGACCAGGAAGCCAGGCAGCAAGCTCCAGGGCTTGAAACCACCGGAAAGGGGATAGGCCCACAGGCTCAGATACTTTTTTTCGACCAGGACCAGTCGCGGGAACGCATCCGCAAACTGATCTGAAAAGCGATTGAAGATCAAATGCGGGATGGCCTGGTTGGCGTCTTCGGGCGCCTCGCCCGATTGCCGCGAGCCATCCAGGGGACGGGCCGTCAGATCGACCGGTTCTTGGTGAAACAGCGACAGGATGGTCCTGCTGATCGGCGTCATCGCCGGTTCCATCAGCACCAGCCGCCCGCCGGGTTTCAGAACCCGCTGGATTTCGCCAAAGAATACCAGCGGCCGGCTTAAATGATGCAGCACATCAAGCATCACGATGTTGTCAAACGATTGGTCGGCAAATGGCAGACTATGGGCATCGGCGACCGCATGGAGCCAGGGCAGAAACTGGATGTCGATGCTGATCACGCCTGTCGCCGTTTCCTGAAAGCGGCCCGATCCGCCGCCGATTTCAAGGGTCTCGCCGGGACCACAGGCGGCCCGCATATGACGATGGTAGTCCTGATAAATTCGGCGCAGAGAAGCCTTGTCCTGCCACACTTGCCGATGTTGATAGACGGCGGCGGCCTGCTTCATTCCGGTGTCTTCAGTTTGCGAAAGGCGAAAACGACCATGCGCAGCAACAGCCAGCCATGGCTGAAGCGGGAAATTTGGGTTTCCCCATAGCTGCGGCCGGCATAGCGAATGGGCATGTCGATAATTTTCAAATTGAGCTTGCTGGCGCCGAAAATAAGATCGAAATCGCCGAACGGGTCGAAATCACCAAAATAGGCCCGGCCTTCCTCGATGCGGTGGTAATCGGCGCGGGTCAGAACCTTGGTGCCGCACAGGGTATCGCCGATGCGCTGGTTCAACAGCCACGAAAATATGTAGGAAAAAACCATGTTGGCCTTGAGATTCAAAAACCGCATGGCGTCGGCCTGCATGGGATAAACCAGGCGGCTGCCGTTGATGAAATTTCCCTTGCCGCTGATCAGGGCCTGATAAAACTTCGGCAAGTCTTCCGGGGCGACGGTTAAATCCGCGTCCAATATCATCAGGATATCGCCCGTCGCCATGGCATAGCCTTTTTTCATGGCGTCATACTTGCCGATGCCGTCCTGCTGGGCGAAGCGAAT
>CBFDVE010000155.1:0-6265 GCA_965613205.1 uncultured Rhodospirillaceae bacterium | reverse complement strand
CGTGCGACCCCGCGCGATGATAGCATCCGCGCGGCTTTGAGTCATCCGAATCACGCGCGAGAGGGAGAGAACATGCACTGGAAGCGCCGTCGTATCGCTTGCGGTTTGGGGGGCGGTCTGAGAAGTGGGGGTCATCTTTCGTGTATTCCTTATATATTAAACTGTCCTTGCCGGCCGGTTGTTTCCGGCGGTCTTGCAGTAATGATCGGGCCAAAATCCCCCCGAGTTTCCGGGAGGGGTTCAAAAACCTCAACGCCGTTATAGCGCCGAGATGTGGTCGAGGGCGGCGGCGAAGACCTGATCGGCATCCAGATCGCTGCTGTCGATTTGCAGCGCGTCATCGGCTGGCACAAGAGGGGCAACGTCGCGGTCCGTATCGCGGGCGTCCCGTTCCTTCATGTCTTGCAGAACGCGGGCATATATAGACACCTGGCCACGTTCCTGCAACTCTTTATGACGCCTTTCTGCCCGAACCTCGGTCGCCGCGGTGACGAACAGTTTGATTTCGGCTGCCGGACAGACCACCGTACCGATATCCCGGCCATCCAAAACCGCCCCGGAAGCCTTGTTTGGCGGGGTTTTTGCAAATGTCCGCTGGAAGTCGAGCAGGGCATTTCGCACCGCCGGAATGGCCGAGACTTTCGATGCCGCCTGGGCGGTTTCATCGGTGCGCAATCCATCCACTTCCAGATCAACCGCAATCAGGCCCCGAGCCGCCTGGCCCGATATATCTTCATAGGCTTGTGGTTCGTCGCCGATATCGACCCCAATATCGAGCACTTTTCGCGCCACCGCCCGGTACAGCAGGCCCGTATCGAGCAGTTCCAGGTTAAAATGCCCGGCCAGTCGGCTCGCCAGGGTGCCCTTGCCGGCCGCCGCCGGGCCATCGATGGCAATTATTTTCGGCGCTCGGGTCACGTTTCGTTTCAAGATGAGGTCTCCTTGATGTTACAGCCGAGACCGTTCATAAGACCGGCAAAGCCCGGAAAACTTGTGTCAATGGGGCCACCGTCATCGATGGCGACCGGATTTTCGCTGACCCCGCCGAGCACCAGAAATGCCATGGCCATGCGGTGATCCAGTTCGGTGGCGATGGTCGCCCCGCCCGCTGGCGGTGCGCCGGTGCCGTGAATAACCAGGAAATCCTCGCCTTCCTCAACATCGACACCGCAGGCGGCCAATCCGCGCACCATACCCGCCAAACGGTCGCTTTCCTTGAGCCGCAATTCGGCCAAACCTGATAACCGGGTGCTGCCGGTGGCACAAGCCGCGGCGATTGCCAGCACGGGATATTCATCGATCATGGCCGGGGCCCGCTCCGCCGGAACATCAATGCCGATCAGGGGAGATGCCGTCAGGCGTAAATCAGCGATAGCTTCACCGGCCTTGGTGCGTTGGTTTTCAAGCTCAATCCGGCCGCCCATTTCCAGCAAGGTCTCGATCAGGCCGCAGCGCAGGGGGTTGATGCCGACATTGTTGATCGTGATTTCCGATCCCGCAGTCAACAAGGCGCTGACCAGGGGGAAAGCGGCTGACGAAATATCGCCAGGCACAACCACATTGCGGGCGCTCAATTCCGGTTGCCCATGCAAGTTGATGACCCTGCCGCCGTCGTCTTGGCCTTCAACGTCTATCTCTGCGCCAAAATGGCGCAGCATCAGTTCCGTATGGTTTCGGGTCGGTCGGGGTTCGATCACTCGGGTCGTCCCCGGTGCCGCCAAGGCGGCCAAGAGGATCGCCGATTTAACCTGGGCCGAAGCCACGGGTAACTCGTATTCAATGGGCAGGGGCACCGCCTGGCCCTGGATGGTCAGGGGCAGGCGGTCCTGCGAGCGGGTGGTGAATTGAGCCCCCATGTGACGGAGCGGCTCGATCACCCGGCCCATGGGACGACCGCTGAGAGACTCATCCCCGGTCAGGGTGGCGGCGAAAGGATGACCGGCCAGCACCCCCATGAGAAGCCGTGCCGCGGTACCCGAATTGCCCATGTGCAGCACATCGGCCGGTTCAGCCAAACCTGAAATCCCGCGCCCCCGGACCGACCAGTGCCCGGTATCTGCATCGACGGAAATATCAACGCCCAGGGATCTAAGGGCCGCCGCCGTGGCCACAACGTCTTCGCCTTCCAGCAATCCTTCGATGATCGTCTCGCCCACGGCCAGGGCACCGATGATCAGCGCCCGATGAGAAATCGATTTGTCGCCGGGAACGGCAATCTGCCCCTTCAGGGGCTCGGCGGAATGGGCGATGAGCGGGCTCACTATACCTGGTTTTCCAATAAAAATTGTTTCAGGACAATCGGTTCGCGCCCGGTGAATGGCCAGGGCCACGGCATTTGACAGGGGCTAAGTAACACAAAATGCAGACCCGCTGATAGCCTTGTCTTGGCTGCTTTTTCTGGCTCCATTGATTTTGCTTTTGACAGAACACGCGGAACATGGCACTTGGCTGGTATTGGATAATTATTCGATCGTCGGAGAACAAGGGTGAGCAATCCTAAATTTGGCACCAAGCAAATTTGCAAAGACTGCGACACACGTTTTTTCGATATGAAAAAAAGCCCCGCCGTGTGCCCGAATTGCAGCCTTGAAATCAAAGCGCCGAAACCGGCCAAGGCCCGTCGGCCCGCCGCTGAGCAGCCCGCAACCCCGGCCCCGGAAGCCCCGGAAGCCCCGGAAGCCTATGAGAAAAAACCCGAAACTGCGGAAAACGCCGGGGCCAAATCAGGCGATGACAAGATAGACGAAGAACTCGATGCCCTGCTGCCATCTGACGACGACAGTCAGGATGATGAGGTTCTGGACGATGATGAAGACGATGAAGAATTGATTGAAGACGCTTCCGACCTGGGCGAACATGATGACGACCTGCATGAAGTTCGCGAGCACATTGACGACGGCTCGACCGACAAAGGTGAAGCGGGCTAGTTTTTTCCCTTGCATAAGTCCACCAAATTTAAGTATGTATCCCTCGCTCGCAGACAATTCACCGCACCGGTCCCAACCGGCAGGCGGCAATGGGCAACATATAGTTCGGGGCCATAGCTCAGTTGGGAGAGCGCTACAATGGCATTGTAGAGGTCGTCGGTTCGATTCCGTCTGGCTCCACCAAATATTCCAAGGGCTTAGCTTTCACCGGCTAAGCCCTTTTTCTTTGGCCGTAGTATGTCTGTTTCAGGGTCACAGGTCCCTCGTTTCCAGTTGCCGCACGGGTTGACGCTTATCAAGGACTTTCAGATCGGTTTCATTGAAAATCACCCGATGCTTCGGTTGAACCGAAAGGGATAGGTTGTGAAACGATGGCAGGAGGCGGATGGGGTGCATCTTGATCTTCGCGGACTCTCGCCGCCTGAACCGATGATCGAGGTCCTGCGCGAAATCGACGGCGGGATCGACGGTCCGCTGATTCTGCATATGGACCGGGAACCCGTTTACCTGTACCAGGAACTGGAGGATCGGGCCTGGTCGGTACGGATGCTGCACTGGGACAATGAGGAAGAGGCGGAAAATACAATGGTGATCATCGAGTTGAGACCGGATACCGCGTCGTGAGCGGCCGAGAGGCGAACGATCCCGGCGACCGCCAACATGCCTTTCCCGGCGCCATCCTGATGGGGGCGCAAAGTCGGCTTATTCCGTACGGCATCCCGTTGCGATTTTTTATCACCGCCAGCATGTTTCATGTCGTCGCGTGGTTGCTGCTGGCGCTCGGTCACGGGGATGTCGCGGCATATGCCGGCGGTCCCGGAGTGGTTCTGGCGGCCCTGCACGCCCTGACGCTGGGGGTGCTGGTGATGACGGTCATGGGGGCTTCATACCAGCTTCTCAGCGTCGCCACCGGGATCGCCCCGAAGTCCCTTTTACCCTGCCGCCTGTCATCGTGGCTTTATATCCCGGGAACCGTGGTACTGGTCACCGGCATGTTTATTGGAAACACCCTGGTCATGCTGTTGGGTGGCGTTCTGGTGGTTGCGGGTCTGGCGGTTTTTGCCGCTGTTGTCGGTGATATTTTTCGCCGGTCCATTTCACTTAGAGCGACCATCCGGCACGGCTGGGCAGCGCTGGTCTGTCTCGGATTGCTGGCCATCGCCGGACTGATCCTGATCGTCGATTTCGACATCGGGTTTCTCGGGGCAGCGGCACTGCCTGACCGCCAGAACATGGCCATCAGCCATGCCATCCTGGGCGGATTTGGATTTATCGGCCTGCTGGTGATGGGCTTCAGTTATGTCCTGGTGCCTATGTTCGCCCTGGCCTCGGCGCCTGATGACAAGGTTACGGGGTTGTCGCTTGGCCTGGTCGTTGCCGGGTTGTCGTTCGCCGTTGCCGGTTCGCTATCCGGCAGCGTTGCCGCCCTGATCGCGGCCGCCGCTATTGGATTGACCGGCGCGGTCCTGCATGTGGTGTTGATGGTTCGGGTCTTGCGGACTGGCATGAAGAAACGGCTCGGCCTGTCCTTTGTGATGGTACGGGCAGGCTGGCTGTTGTTGCCGCTATCGATTGGTGTCGGCGGTTTGGCGGCGGTGATGCCCGGTGACTTTAATTTGCCCGCCCTGTTCGGGTTCGTCCTCATTTTCGGCTGGCTGCTGACATTCCTGACCGGCATTTTGCAGCGAATTCTGCCGTTCCTCGCCTCGATGCACGCGCACAAGCAGGGCCGCCGCGCCCCGCGCCTGTCGGAAATGGGTCATCAGGGCGTGACCCTCAAGGCACATGCGGCTTGTCATGGGGCCGCACTGGTCCTGGTTGCCCTCGGCATTGCCACCGATACGGAAACACTGATTTTGCTCGGCGGCCTGACGGGAAGCCTGGGTGCCGCCGCTTTTTTGTGGTTCGCCTTCGGGGTCGGCGGAAAAGTTGTGTCCTTTTACGGCGAAAAAAATTTTTCGAAACAAACCTGAAGGAGAAACCCAGATGGAGTATTCAACGAGCATTTGCAACACCCTGCATGAAGAGCACATGATGACGGTTGGTATGCTTGAGAAGCTTGAGACCGCGCTGACCAAAATCGGTCGCAAGAATCTCCCCGCTGCCAATGACCCCCAACTGTCCCGCCTGCTGACCGATCTCATCGCCATCATGCAAAGCGAAATCTCAAGCCACTTCGGCTTCGAGGAAGACCATCTGTTCCCACGCATTGAGGAAATGGGCGATTCGGCCATGCTGACGATCCTGCGCGATGAACACAATACCATCCGGCCGTTGGCGGCCCGGGTCAGTGAGGTGGTGAAGGCATCACGCGCCGACGGGTTTAGCCCGGACCGCTGGGCCGAGTTGTATGATCTGGGTCTGGAGCTTGCAGAGAGGGAGATCTTTCATATCCAGAAAGAGGAAATGGGTTTCCTGTCGTTACTCGATCAGTTCATCGAACCCGACGAAGATCGTGCCCTGTCGATGGCCTTCGCCGAGGCCAAAGCGTACTGATTAAAGGCGACGGACTGAATTATCATTGATAAAACCGTCATCACAATATGACCAGGATCACCGATTCGCCGTGTTATCGGGTGATCGCCTTTAGGGCATTTCCGAGTTATTCCGAAATGCCCTAACCAATTTGCATAAACCATAGTCCTGTTTGCCCCAATGCAGCACCTGGGTTGATTGTCGGACAGACCGTAACCGGCCATCGTTGACTGAACGGAAATCAATTCGACGGTCGACGCAATGGACTCCAGAATCCAGACAGAACTGACATCACAGACGACGCGGGTCTGGGATTTACCGCTCAGGCTCTTCCATTGGGCGATGGTCCCGACTGTCATCGTCGTGGCGGTCACGGGTTTTCTGGCCCCGCAATGGTGGCTCGGCCTGCATAGTATCGCCGGTTACGCACTCGGGGTGTTGCTGGCATTCCGTCTGCTCTGGGGCGTCGTTGGCAGTCCTTATAGCCGATTTAGTTCTTTTCCCCTGAAACCCGGCGCCGTTTATCAACATCTTTTGTCCGTTCTGCACAGAACCCCGCAAGTCATTGTCGGCCATAATCCGGTGGGGGCGTGGATGATTGTCGTTCTGTTGTTTTTGCTGATCGCATTGATCGTCACCGGATTGGTGGGCCTGGGGGGACAGGAAAATCTCGGTCCCCTGGCCGCCCTGGTCGGGGTGATGATGATGGTGGTGATGATGGTGATGATGGGGGGGCGGATTATATCCCGGGTGAAACACCCTTGAGCCGCGCCCGCGACCTCCATGCCAAGGGCGCGCTGGATGAAAAAAAGATCACGGCGGCGCTGGCCAAGGACGGGGAGTTCGTTCAGTCGGCCTTGGCG
>CBFDVE010000154.1:0-6295 GCA_965613205.1 uncultured Rhodospirillaceae bacterium | reverse complement strand
TTGGTATGAGTATAGATACACTTAAAATCACCATCATCGCTGACCGCGTAATAGGCGACTTTGGCCAGCGTATAATCCTTGGCGCAGCGGGCGGTGGCATCGGCTTCGGCGTCGGCCCTGGTGGTGATATCTTCGCTGTATTCGACCCGACCCTGTGTTAATTCCTGGCCGACCTTGCATAGATATATTTCCGTGGTTTGCGGCATCTGCACTCCTGATTGCACCCGAACAATTGAATATCCCCGTCACCAGGCTATTATATAAGGCAAATCTTTAAACTTTGCCCGGCACAGACAGGATCACAAAATATATGGCGACAATAGAATTGACTGACGAAAACTTTGCCCGGACTATCGACGAAAACGATATTGTCATCATCGATTTCTGGGCCGGGTGGTGTGGCCCCTGCAAGACCTTCGGCCCGACCTTTGAAAAAGTTTCGGAAAGTCACGCCGACATCTTGTTCGCCAAGTGTGATACCGAAAGCCAGCAACACCTGGCCGCTCAGTTCAATATCCGGTCGATCCCCACATTGACCATCCTGCGCGAGCGGGTGGTCCTGCTCAGCCAGGCCGGCGTGATGCCCGAAAGCGGGCTTGAAGAAGTTATTTCTCAGGTCAGGGCCCTGGACATGAAAGGCGTCCACGCCGCCATGGCCGAAGAAACGAACCCGGCTGAAACATAACAAATTTGTTATTGAGTTGCGATCAGGCTTGTTTGGCGATCTCGCGCCCGGCATCGGTAATATGGGCCTTGTCGAAACCGGCGCCAAATGGGCTCAGTTCAATCCACGCGGCCTGACGGCATTCAATCAGGGTGCGATACAGAACCGAGCCGTCATCGGCACTGGGGACGGCAATGTCCCCCGACATATCAAGTAATCCCAGAAGCAGTTCTTGTTGCGGCAGAGGTTTGTTCACGGGCATCTCTTTTGTTGCGTTTGATCGACCGGGTCCTGGCTGGTTTTTCAAGTATCCTATGAATGATGCCCAAAGCAACAGGCAATTTATGGAGTTGACCTCCTGTCACGTTTATTGGCGAAATTTCAAATGTTCGTGAGAACACCGATTGCGCCATATCATGATGGCCCAATGTAGGCTATCAAGAACGTCATTGTTCATTTCGGTAAAAAGTCATGACCCTGGAAAACAGATTCTCAGCGAAAGTCGCCAACCGTTTAGTGGCCCTGTCCTTTTTACTGGTCAGTTTCCTGATCGTTCCGGCGAGCGCATCGGCGAACGAACACCTGTACTTTCAGCCCTGGTTCAAGCAGGCAACGGGAGATTTGCGTCAGGATCTGGCCGCCGCCAAGGCGGAAGGCAAGCGGTTGACCCTGGTCTGGGAACAGATCGGCTGCGTTTATTGCAAAAAAATGCACGAAATAAATTTCACTGTGCCGGAAATTGTTGGCCTGTTCGCCGGCAAGTTCTACGTGGTGCAAATGGACCTGCGTGGAAACCGGAAAATGATCGATTTCGATGGCGAACAACTGGACGAATCCGCCCTGGCCCGGAAACACCGGGTCAATGGCACCCCGACCATTGAATTCCGCGATGAGACCGCGACCGAAGTTTTTCGCCTTCCGGGCTACGCCGAACCGATGGTTTTTTACGGCATACTGGAATATGTGGTCGCCAAGGCCTACACGGAATCTGATCTGATTCCCTGGTTAAAGGCGAAATACGCCAACCAGGGATAGATCAACTGGCTTTAGCCAGTTCGCGCGGCCTGTGAAGTCGTTCGAGAATATCCAGCCACTGTTCTTCGCAACACTTTTCGACCGCCCGATCAAACCCGAGAGTCCTGACCAGCATATCGGCATGATAGCGGTCCTGGGCTTCGTAGTAGTTATCGGCGTCGCGTAATTGTGGTGACATGGATATCTCCGCGTTATCGGTCGTTTACACATCAACTCTTTTGAATATGCGGGGACTGTACGCCCGCAACATGACACATCCCTGACAAAATTCGACTTTTTCTGATTTTCTCCAATTGATGTAATATCGTGAATAGGGGATCGGAAACAGGGTGGCAATGGACAAGGTTCTTTATATCGTCAATCCGGCCAGCAACGGCGGAGCCGGGATGAAAGTCTGGCAGCGCTTCAATCGACAATTACCGACCCCTGTGCCCGCCCAAGATGTGCTCTTTACCGACGGTCCTGACCATGGCAGCCAATTGGCAAGTGCGGCCCGAGGGTACAATCTGATCGTCGCCGTCGGCGGCGACGGCACCGTCGGCGAAGTGATTTCCGGTATCCTCGCCAACCAAAGCGATGACCCGGCCCCGGCCCTGGCCGTATTGCCGACGGGTACGGGCAACGACATCGCCCGACAAGTTGGGGCCTACCCCTTGCAAAAGGCGATCACGGTGCTGCAAAACAAACGACCAAAATTCTATGATCTGATCGCCGTTGACTGCCAGGGCGATGATGGCCCCAAGCGCCGCTACGCTTTTGTTTATGGCACCGCCGGATTTTCCGCCGTGGTCAAATTCAGCCCCTGGATGAAACGGTATCTGGGAACCACCATCGGCACCTATGTAGCAATGATACTGGCCCTGTTGGATTTCGACCCTCCTAAACTAACCATCACCTGGGACGGCGGCCACTACAGCGGAACTTTGTGGATGGCCATCGCCGCCAATTGCGAATATGCCGGTGGCGCCAGCATACGACTGGCGCCGGGAGCCAAAACCGACGATGGCGTTCTTGACTTACTGATCATCCCGGCTAAATCGAAGCCGCTCATGTTGGCGACATTGCTGCCGAAAATCCCCAATGGGCGGCATATCAACGAGCCCGGCGTGCAGTTTTTTCGCGGAACAACCATGACCATCGAGGCCGACCGCCCGGTGCTGGTTGAAGTGGATGGCGATGTTTTCGGTCGCACCCCGGCGACCTTCAAGGTATGCCCAAAGGCGCTCAGGGTCTTGTCTGACTGGTCGGATTGTCGTTAATGGAAGGATAGATATTGGACAGGGCCGCAACATGATCCCGTCGCGTCAACATTTACAGGCTGACCTGCACGCTATCCTTGGCGACAAGGGTTTGCTGATGGGCGATGCCGACCGTCACAAACACGCCACCGATAGCAGTGGCTGGAAAAGTGTGCCACCGTGGGCAGTGGCCTGTCCGGCAACGACGACCGAAGTTTCCGCCGTGATGGCCCTGTGCAATAGCCATGGCATTGCGGTGACCCCCCAGGGAGGCCTGACGGGTCTGGCCGGAGGGGCGGTCCCCGTTGATGACGGGCTGGCCCTGTCCCTGCATCGCATGAGCGGAATTGTCGAATTCGACGCCAGGGCCGGAACCCTGGAGGTCTGGGCCGGCACGACGTTACAACAGGCCCAGGATTACGCCGAGGACCAGGGGTTCCTGCTGGCTCTCGATCTTGGTGGCCGGGGATCGTGTCAAATTGGCGGCAATGTCTCGACCAACGCCGGCGGCAACCGGGTTCTGCGCTATGGCATGACCCGCGAACAGGTGCTCGGGCTGGAAGCCGTATTGGCCGACGGCACGGTGATTGATGCCCGCAACAAGCTTTTGAAAAACAATGCCGGGTTCGATTTGAAACACCTGTTCATCGGCACCGAAGGGACGCTCGGCGTCGTCACCCGGATAACCCTGCGCCTGCGCGCCCTGCCCCGCAGCCAGTGCGTCGCCTTGTGCGGCTGCGCCCGTTTCGAAGACGCCATCGGATTGCTGCGGGCCGCCGATTCATCGCTCGGCAGTCATTTGACGGCCTTTGAGGCCATGTGGCAGGAGTTTCACGACAGCGCCCTGGAAGTCACCCCAGGCAGCCGCCGCACCCTGGATGCAGAATACCCACTTTACGTACTGATCGAGACCCGCGGCGGCGATCAGGCCCGCGACCAGGAGGCCCTGGAACAATTCCTGGGCGAGGTGGCAGAGGATGGATTGATCGGCGATGCCGTGGTCTCGCAATCTTCCGGCGATGTCGCAAGATTGTGGTCTTTGCGGGATGCCTCGGGCGAGATAGCACGGTCTTTGGAAAAATTCGCCAATCTGGATGTCAGCGTCGCCATTGGCGAGATGGAAGGTTTTATCGATTCCGTGCGTCAGGCCTTATCGTCTCGCTGGCCGGATTCGCGTGGCGTCTATTTCGGTCACATCGGCGACAGTAACCTGCACATCCTGTTCGGGTCGCCCGACTTTAGCGACGAGGCCAAAATCGAGGTCGAGGTTGTGGTCTATGACCTGGTGCGCCAGGCCGGTGGATCCATATCCGCCGAACACGGCATCGGTCGGGTCAAGCGGGATTATCTAAACCATTCCCGATCCGCCGCCGAAATCGAGATGATGCGAACCATGAAAAATGCGTTAGACCCCAACGGCATCCTTAATCCGGGAGCCGTTATATAAAGCCACTATCAGGAGTTAAATCATGACGGAACAATCGCCAGAACATCGCCGCTGGACCCGGTACCCGGCCGATAATTCGGTCCAGTACACGGCCAACGGCAGAACCCGAAATGGCCAGTTAAGCGATATTTCGGCCAGTGGCGCCGCCTTCCGGCTGGAAGATCCCGAAAGCAATGATGATCAGGGAGTTTTGAGTATTGAAGAAATCGGTGCCTATGAAACCCAGGTCATTCGCGACATGGACGACGGTTTCGCCGTCATGTTGAGCCTGGACGAAGGCGAACAGGTGGCCCTGCAAGAAGAACTGGCCGATTATTTTCATCAAGGCGATGGCGGATTTGACTGAGACCGGCCAACCCCAATGGTGCAACGCCCGGAACAAAAACCTGGAAACTATCGACAACCCGGTCGGCACAAGGGTGTCACCCATGTGTCCGGGTCGGACAAGGGGAAAATGGGTTGCATGGCGTTTTCCGGCACTGAAGCGAACCCATTCCGTGGAGCACCGGGGGACAGAGTTTGCCGGCTTGTTCACGATGGTGAAGCATTCCGCTTCCATCTCTTAACTCCCGCAAGGCCGAGCAAGGCCGAGCCAAACAGGATCGCTGAAGGCGGCAGCGGAACCACACTTACTTTTGTCCATTCCGCAAACACACGAGTAGCTGCATCTGCAGTAGTGTAGAAGGAAGGCAAAGTAAGGCTGCCGATAAAGTCCGTGCCGGACGCATCCCTGTTTACAAAAATAGAAGCCAGCCAATTCGTCCCGTCATTTGTCCAGGGTGTGATCAACTGACCATATATTGGCCAATTAATGCCAAACGTTTTCGTGGGGTCGTCGTCATACAAATTGTAGATCGGGTCTGCAAACAAGTTAAATAGGGCGGTGCTTGCCAAATCGGCTTGTGTCGGACTTGTAAATGCAAAGTCTGAGCAGCCTCCGTATATGCCGGCGCATGTCCCGTCATAAAATGTAACATTATATGTGTCAGCACCGATGCTGACGCCCGTTGCCCCAACCGCGATTCCTGAACTTATGGTAAGCGACCCTGCCTTGACCGAGCCGCTGGAAAACCCAACCGCCACAAACCCGACCAATAAAATTATCGAAATATATTTTGCCAAATTATTTTCGCTCCTCATGCCATCTCTCCTTTTCCAGATAATTCGCCGACAATAAGGCGACTTTACGAATACCTATCTGTAACAGAGCAGGACAAAAGGACAGTGAACGAGATGTCAACGGGATGTGAACGAGCGAGAAAAATATGTTTTTCGGATGTCGTCGCAATCTATCCTGTAATCGAGAGCATATAGCCAACTCCGGTTACGGTCTTGATTGGATCATCGCTGTATTTACCGTCGTTGAGTTTGCGCCGTAAACGTCCGATCAGAACATCTATGGTCCGCTCGCCGGGTTCGTTACCAAAGTGGGCCGTCGCATCAAGTAGTTGGCCGCGAGTGAGAACGCGATTTGAGGCCCGCGCAAGAGCAATTAAAATATCGAATTCAGCTCTGGTCAATGGGACCGGTTTTCCGTTTATATCTTCCAATGTGAAGTTCCGGGGATTGAGCGTCCAGCCGTTTCCAACCGGCAAGTTCTTGTTCGCCTGACTTTCGTCCGGAGCGAGTTGGCGCGTGCGTCGAATAACATTTTGCACACGTAAAACCAGTTCCAATGGATCGAACGGTTTTGTCAGATAGTCATCGGCACCCATTTCCAGACCGATTATACGATCGGTTTCTTCGTTCATCATGGTCAACATGATAATCGGGATTGCCGATTTTGCCCGTAAATTGCGGCACAGGGACAGGCCATCCTCTCCTGGCAGCATCAAATCCAGCACCATCAAGGCCGGATCACTTGCGCTTACTTGAGCCATCGCTTGCGCCCCATCCTGGGCGATGATTACC